>NZ_JBTNDH010000050.1:0-21061 GCF_054511095.1 Arthrobacter sp. TMN-49
CGCCTGTACGGACGTCGGCGGCAATCCGAAACGACGACGCTCAAAGGACTCCAAGCCGAACTGGAACGCCCGATCCAGCTACTGCTCTCCAGCTTTGTATATGACGGCCAGAGGCACTCAGCGAGCACGCCACCGTCATCACAGAAGTTCCGTTCATAATGTGCCCGGTCAGGGTTCCGCTTACGGAGCCCCGAAGCCGTTGCCGATGAGTGAGAACCAGAGCCCAAACCTCCGCGACTATTACGGCTTGTTGGCGGAATCTGGCTTCCAGTTCCTAGGTATCGGCCGCGACTAGGGAGGATGGTTGCGTTGGCCTGGGTAAACTGCGTCTGCTGGCTCGGATGCTCAACCAGGCAACAAGAAGCAGGAGGCTCGCAGTTGTGGTGAGTGACAAGATATTGATGCCACTCCAGCCCAAGCCTTGAAGTAGCCAAGCGGCTGCGAAAGATCCCGTTGCTGAGATGGCGGCGGTTGTTCCGTCAGTGAAGCCTTGAAGTTTCGCTCCCCGCCCTTGGGGGTAGGACTGGAGCAGCAGTGCCGATCCGGCAACGAACAAAACGTTCCAGCCGACCCCAACCAGCATCATCGTTACTGTCATGGCCCATCCTGTGCTGGAGATCATGCCCATGGCGCACCCACTGGCCATAATGAAGCACCCGGCGACGTTGGTCATGATCGTTCCAAACCTCTTGAGAAATAGTGCGCTGAGCGCGGAGGGGGCGAACATCCCTATGAGGTGCCATTGGATCATTGCGGCTCCCACGGCAGAGCCGTGGCCTGCATGGTCGTTCGCCAGTGGTCCTGCAGCCATGACGAGCGTCATGACGAGACCGGAACCGGCCAAGACAAGAACTGCCTGTTGAAACTGCCGATTGGCGACACGGTCCCGGATCTGGATCGCTGGCTTATTAAGTTCGACGCCACCGCCGGTTGCTGGTGGCATGGACGCGGCAAGGATGAGTGCGAGAACTCCCAGGAGCGCTATCAGTAGGCAGGACCCCACATAGGGTTGCCCAGCTACTTGTGAGGCGGCAATGGCGGCGAAAGGTCCCAGCGCCGCTGCAATGATCCCGCCGTACATCACCAGCGCTAACGCACGTTCACGCTTAGCCGGCGGAGCATATTCTGAGGCCACGAAGCGCAGAAACCCGCCCACGGCCCTGTATCCGCCAGTCAGGGCAGTCCCCACGCAAAACAGGGTGAAGGAGTGCGAGGCGACGGCGATCGCCGAGAGTACCCCGCCAATAATTGCCGTGAGCGCCCCAACAACCATGACTGGCCGGTACCCAAAACGGGAGGCCGCATGACCGGCAAGGAACGAGCAGGCCGTTCCGACCACAACAATCAGACTCAAGGGCAGTGTCATCAATGCCGGGATGGGCGCCAGAGACATTCCCACCAATCCGGTAAGGGTCAGGTCAATGCTGACAATCATGTAATAGCAGGCCTGCGCGGCGATGAGGCGGATGAGTAGGTTGCGAAAGCGTGGAGGTGGTGTGGTCATGCATCCACGATTCCATTGGGCAAACACGCCCACCAGTGGCAGGATAGCCACTATGCAAAAGAATCCAGACATATTGATCAGGAATCGTGCTGATCACGTGAAAGGCCTTGGTCGGATCAAGGTCGCGGTCCTGGCATTGCCGGAGGTCCTTGCCCTGGATTTTGGCATTCCCATCCAAATCCTCGGAAGGAGCTCACCGCACCTCTACGACGTGGCCACGTGTTCCCCGGGCGGCCAGGCGGTCCCAGCGTCGGGCGGGTTTTCAGTGGTCCCGGACAGGGGGCTTGACCTGCTCAGCGAAGCAGACACGGTGATCGTTCCCGGATTCACCAGGTCCCGGGATCCGCTCCCGGACGATGTCCTGGTTGCACTGGTCGAAGCTCATCAACGAGGGGCGAGGATGGTTTCGATCTGTTCGGGCGCCTTTGCGCTGGCCCAGGCCGGAATCCTGGATGGGCTGTCAGCCACCACCCATTGGGGTTCCACTGCCGATTTCGCCAGTCTCTATCCGCAAATCACCGTGGATGAAAATGTTCTCTTCGTTGACAACGGCCAAGTGCTCACCTCAGCCGGTGTCGCAGCAGGAATCGATCTCTGCCTCCACTTGGTTCGGAGCGACTGGGGAGCCGCACAGGGAAACCAGACAGCCCGATCTATAGTTTCCGCGCCTCGCCGCGAAGGCAGCCAATCACAGTTCATTGAACACCGGAGCATGTACGGCAACTCGGATCAGCCAACTGACGTCGCAGCCGCCATGGAATGGGCGACCAAGCACATGCGCGAACCGGTCACCATCGCCGACATCTGCGCCGCGACGGCACTGAGTGAAAGAACTCTCTCGCGCAGATTTGTAGCCCATGCGGGAACCACGCCTATGAAATGGCTCGCGCTTCAACGCGTCGAACGGGCCAAGGAATTACTGGAAACAACGGCTGCCCCCATCGACCGAATTGCCGCCTCAGTCGGACTGGGGACAGGAGCCAACTTCCGCCAAATCTTCAAGAAGACTACGTCCCTCACCCCCAGTCAATACCGGCACGCGTTCAATGAAATCCGCGAGGCCCAGCCTCACCGTGAGACAACGGCACCCAACCAAACGACATAGTCCCGTAGAGCGTTCCGTTTACGGTCGCACCAATGTTGTGCAGACGACTTCTGACAACGACATCGGGGGCTCATCTTGATCAGGTCAGCCGGGCGTGGGCGGGCGATCGCTGCCTATTGCCCAGCTCTGGCCCACCGATCACCCCTGCGTAAGCGCCGCCATTAAGCGTGTTTGCGCACTGTCTCGATCCACACCTGCATCGACCAGCGCACGATCCAGGCGGTCGCCATGGACACTCAGCACCCCGAACAATAGGTGCTTGATCCCGACATAATCGGAATGAAGCTCCCGCGCGGTGCGCTGCGCCGCCTTGAGGGCGTCCAGAGACTCGCGGGTGAACGGGAACCCTTCTGAGGTGTCCTCCGGACCAGGGGAGGCGAAACGCATTATCGCAACACGTATTTCCTCCGGCCAGACGCCCAGCGCCGTCTGCACCGTGTCCGGAAAAGCGTGCAAAAGCCCCAATAGTAGATGCTCGGGACCGATGTACGAGTCATGCATCATCCACCTTGACTCTTCCTGAGCCAGGACAACCGCCCGCCGAGCATTGTCGGTGTAGTTCCCAAACATCGATGAACCGCTCATGCCCTTAAGCGTAGTCTTCGCGGCGCATCAGCACCACGCGCCTCCCGATGCGCGGAAGAGCGCACGTCCCGGTAGACATTCCCCTGCGGAAACCCGCACTGGTCGAGAATCACCCCGAAGTCAGCTTCGGTGCAAACAGTGAAATCGGCCCGGTGATGCTCCCTCATCGGGTGTCTATCAGAGCAAGAGTTCCATAGCCAGGACGCCGGGTTCCGTTGACGTTGGAGACGTTCTGAATCCGATTCGCTCATAGGTGCGGATGGCGGGCGAATTGCCGGCGATGACATTTAGCGTGATCCGGGAAGCTCCTAGCGCTTGAGCCTTGGCCACGGCCAGCGCGACTAGATTCGCAGCGAGCCCCTGACCCCGTTGTGCTGGATCGATGATGACCCGACCGATCCGGAATGTCTCGCCGTGCTGGGTGAGATCGAAATGGCCTACGGGTCTGCCGTTGCTGCTGCTCACGCCAATCCATGCGCTGAGGTTCTGCTCGCTCTCCATCTCTGAGAGCTTCTCTGTCGATAGTGGCCACGTCAAGCGTGGCCCAGTGAAAAGGTAGAGAGCCGCAGCATCGGGTACCCATCCAACTATCGTGTCGAGATCTGCTTCTTTTCGCTGCCGAATGGAGATCATAAATAAAGTCTCACACAGAGCTTCAAGCGCCCGAAAACCGTTCCCCTGCGGACAGGACTCCTTCCCTAGTCGCTGTATCAAGGCGGACTCCCTGTTGGCCCTTATTGCTGCTGGAGTGTTGCTCCTGCAACGGTGACCGGATTCGTCAGGGGTCGGGTAAGGAGCCCTTCCAGGTCGCTGCCCGTTCCAGCCAGGAAACCGTGTGCAACGGAGGAAAACAGCGAGAGCAGCATGCCCGGCTGGAACGGCAGCAGGTCGCTGGTGTTAAGGGTTTCTCGACGTGAAGCGAGGGATTCAGGTTCGTAAGGAAGGCCCTCATGCCGGGCAGCTTCCTCGGCCGTGACCGCGCGGGAGCCCACCAAGTCATAAACCTGTCCGGCGTGGGCCTCAGGCTTGCTCGCTACGACGGCGGCTGCCTCAGCAAGATCCTCCCGGGCCACGGCGGCAATGCCACCGTGGCCAAGCGGGGCCGTGATGACTCCGTCGCCCGGTACCATCAACGCCCCGAGGAGTTCGGCGTAGATCCCGTTTCGCAGGATCGTCCAGCGCATTCCGCTTTCCTGGATGCGGCGCTCTGTCCAGCGATGTGCCAGCGCAAAGCCCAGGTGGTCACCCTCCGTGGCCAGGCTCGTGTAAATGAGGTGCTGCACTCCGTCCCGCTCCGCAGCGGCCACAACACGTTCGTGGCGGGCAATCACAACATCGTCCTCCGCATAACCGGCAGATACCAGCACCAACGTTTCGATGCCGGTGAATTCCAAAGTGTCGAGATCGTCGAAATCGACGTGCCGATCAATGCTGCCGACCGCCGGGGTGCGAGTCCCGCGAGTCACCGGTACGTGTCCCGCTTCCAGGGATTCGACGATGGCACTGCCCAGCTGGCCCGAAGCACCGGTAACTAAGATCATGAAGTATTCCCATTCGTGGTTCTGAAAAGTAACTATGATCATCATCAGTAACCAATACAAACCGCGCAAGGAGGCACTTTGATGTCACAGGGCCACATGGAAGTAACCGCCCCGCTCGAAACCTGCGGCAAGGCAGAGCACCCGGACTGCGGAATTCGGGACGTTCTCACCCGCGTCGGGGCTAAATGGTCGGTCCTGGTGATCGTCGAACTCGCCTCGGGCATCCGTCGTTTCAGGGAACTACAACGCTCCATAGACGGCATCTCCCAACGCATGCTGACCCTCACCGTCCGTCGGCTGGAACGCGACGGGCTGGTGACACGGACCGTCTACCCCACGGTTCCCGCACAGGTCACCTACGAGCTCACCGACCTGGGTTCCAGCCTCACCCATCTGGTGAAGCAACTCGCCGGCTGGTCCCTTGCACATCGGGGGGCCATCGCGGATTCCCGCACCGACTACGACGCGGCTAACCCGGACCACACGATCCACTAACCTGCCATCACGACTTGATGGCAGGTAGCGCAAATTCTGTACCGCTCAAGCTTCGAAACAGAGGACAGTGCATCGCCTATCCAGGGAACTTGGTCTTGCTGACGACCGCAATCGAGCCAATTACTGGTGACAGGTAGAACCGGAACTTTCAGTAAATGGAACGGTCGAAGACCGGGCCTAGTCCTGCGGTGGTGTCATGAAATTGGGACAAGTGACACGCTGATGTAATGAAATTGGGACAAGTGTCAATCAGCTTGGGATCCTACACAAATGTAGGATCCCGGGCGGGCTGTCATCAAGGGATGGCCCTGACCTGCGATGATGTTTGGCCCTCGAACACTGAAATTCTCAGTTTCGTGACACTTTCCTCCATTCCAACCCAAGGTTCGGAAGCGAAGACAATGGGGCCGAGAGCCGCGGCTAGTCTCAGGGCTCCGGTCATGGCGATTTAATGCTTTTAGGATTGAGCCCGATTTTTGATGGCGTAGCGCAGGATGAGGTTGGTCCCGGGGTAGCGGGTTTTGGTGTTGGTGAGGTGGTCGCAGAGTTCGGCGACGGCCGCAGTTTTGGCTGTGGTCGGTAGCGGGTCCAGTGCGATGGTGAGATAGCCGGGCTCGGCGGTGTCTATGTCGCCACTCTGATTGAACATCTGGCGCATGAGGGCGTGGGCTTCCTGGGTGGCGCGGCGGTAGTCGGTGTTGGTGCGGATCTCGCGGGCGATGGTCATCGCGGTGTTGTAGGCGGCCATGCGGATGCCGGTGTGGATCAGCTTCACCTCGGTGTCCAGGACTTGCTGGCCGGGGTTCAGGTCCCCGAGGCGGAGTTTCGCCGGGATCTTCTTGTGGGCTTTCTCGGCCGCGATCAGCGCGTTTTCTGCTTCCCAGAGCGGTGCCATGGCTTGGTTGTGCATGGCGCTGGTGAGCGTGATGGTCAGTTCATTGCTGCCTTCTGCCGGGGTTTTCAGAGCCATCAGGTTGATATCGGCTACGACGGCGGCCTCGGCATGAGCGTTCCTGGCGGCAACGACTTTTTGGTAGGCTTTGGCCTTGGCAGGGTTCGGCACCATCCTCTCCTCATCGTCACCGGTGCTGGTGTAGGAGTCGTGGGAATCGAGCTCGAAGTGCATGCGGGCGTAGCGGAACTGGTTTTCCTGCCGCCACCTGTTCCCCATCCGATACACGACCTCCCCGGCTGGAAGATCCTTGTCGGTGGTGAGGATGTGGATTTGCCTCGTGCCACCACCGGTGGTGGCCACGATCCGGCTGATCTGCCGGATGTTGAAGACTTCCCCCGTCTTCTTGGTGGTGTTCAGGGGCAGGTCAACGAGTGTGTCAGCCACCGACCATTTCCGTGTCTGTCCGTGTTCGTCAGCATGGGTGACCTCTTTGAAGAGATCTTCATTGACGTCCTCGGTGGTGCCTTTGCGCCAGGTCAGCACATCAAAACCAGCACTATCCATGTGTTTGAATAGGACCGGTGACCAGCCGCCCCTATCGAAGCCGACCAGCACCCGCCGCTCGTCCCCGACAGCTGTGCGCAGTTCCGGCAGGAGGTCGCGGAGTTCGGCGGCCAGGGACGCGCCGGGTTTGGCCATGACGACGAAGACCGGGGCGCCGTGTCCGTCGGTGACCCAGGTTTCCTCGGTTGCCGGGACCGGGAACTTCAACCGCGTGGAGTAGATTTTCCCGATCTTTTTCGTGCCCTGATAGGCGCGTACATGACCGTCAACGTAGAGGATCGCGGCCAGGTTCTCACCGGCCGGACCGGGGCCGGCAAGGTGGTGGGCGGCTAGGGCGGCAATCAGTTCCCCGGCTTTGCCCGCCAGCGCGAGTTGGCTGATTCTTCGGCGGATGGTCTTTACTTCCGGGGCTCGATCCAAACCCAACACCCGCCCAAGCTCCACCGGGTCGAAGCGGGTTGCGCCCTCGGCCCGGGCCTCCCCGGCCAGCGCCCGCAGCACGCTATCGATCAGGATCGTTTCGAGCCCGTAGAAACCGTTCGGCAGCGATCCGTACACCTCCTTCGCGCTTTTGAGCAGACCGGTGGTTTCCAGTGCCGGGAAGGCCAGGAACAATCCGGCATGCCGAACACGAGCGGCCGGGGAAAACACCGGGCATGCGCCCTCGAGCAAGCCGGCGGCGGCACGTTCCGCACTGCGGGGCATCGGGGCCGGCAAGAGCGGCAGCTCGGGCTGCTGTGCTGGTTCCAAGGCTTCAGCTTCATCAGCGGCTGCCGTTTCCGTGGCAGCGGCAGCTTGTTCGGCGGCGATTTTCAAGGCGCGGCGGACACTGAACTCAGAGGCTCCCACCGCTTCGCCGATGACCCGCAGGGACCGGCCTTGCGAACGCAGAGTCACGATACGCTCGATCGTGGCAGTGACCAGCAGGGATGGGCGCTTGGGCCCCTTCTTCTCCGCCGCCAAGGCGGTAACACCGCCATTAGCCGCCAGTTGGACCCATTTCCACACCGCTACCGAGGAAACACCGAAGGCTGCCGCGATCTGGGCCTGTGAGGCGGCTCCCAGACGTACGAGTTTCACGGCCGCCCACCGGCGTGCTGCTGCATCCCCGTCATCCCACACATCACACAGCTGCCCACGAATATAGGCTTCCCCGCCATGGTCGTTCTCCACCAGCGACACTGCCAAGCCCACCGGCACGGCAACAGGATCCATCGCCAGGGGCAGGGGCAGGGGCAGGGGCAGGGGAAGTTGAGCAGTCATGAAAACCATCATTTCACCCTTCGCTCGGCAACAAAATACTAACTCTATTTTATCGCAAATCAGGTAAAATTAACAGCCCCCAAGCCACCAAAAACCCCCGCAAGTCAACGAACCCGAAAATCCGTCACCCGACCATGACCGGAGCCCTGAGTCTCTAAGAATGCCCAAAATGACTGAGAAAGCCGTTTGCTACTTTGTCCAAGATGACCATCTGTTGGTCTTCACCCACCTGCAGCACCCGATGCACATCACCGGGGTCCAAGTACCGTCAGAGACCATTGACCCAGCCGAAACACCTAGCCAGGCAGCAGAGCGCGGGCTCTACGAAGAAACCGGCCTTGAAGGCATCGTCAGCCGAGAGCTCGACGCCATGGCCTACGACATGCGTCCCACACGAGAGGAGATCGCAAACAGGCATTTCTTGGGATTGAAAGTTCCTCAACAAGACCTACCTCAACGATGGATCGCCGGCGAGTGAGACCCCTTAAATGGTGGCGGTGCCGAAGAATGGTAGTGCTGGTGCCTTCTGTTGGAACAAGCCTACGTACTTGTCACAGGGTTTGGTTCACAACTTTGGGAACTCACCACGTGGCGGCCTCTGCCCGACTGTGAGCGTCATATCTCAAGAAAGTTGATCCCCGGGTCTGCCCCGTCCCTCTGGACCATTCTCAGGACTTTCTTTCTGCCGCTTGTACTCAAGCCTCTTGACGAGGAACTCTTCCGCCGGCTCAAATCTGTGCCTGGCATAAAATGTCTGAGATTCGTCCGAAGGTGACAGCACTATGCGGGCCGCGTGAATGTCCTGTGAGAACCGAATCGCCCCATCCATAAGTCGGCTGCCCGTTCCCAGGCCGCGGTGTTCCACCTCAACGAACGCGTTTCCGAGATAAATCCAGCACGTAGATTTCTTGCCAGGTTTCGGCATCCGATCGAACACCATCAAATTCAGCATTCCAACGAGGGCCCCGTCTAGTTCTGAGATGAACATCGTTCGGGGGTTATTCGCTTCCCAACTACGATAGTCAACTTCAAAGGTCGAATCCTCCAGTGACTCACTCGCTTGTTCACCTGGCCACGTGGTTCGCAGCTTGAGGAGACCAGGTGTATTCGAGGGAGCGACTGACGAATGCCAAGCATCGATCCACTCTACCCACGCGACTGCTACGGACGGACCCAAGTGGCTGCTCAACAAACTGGTTGAAGAGATTGTTAGCGGCATCTTGGACGTGGTTCTACAGGCTTGACTGGCAGTCTGATGCTGACCCGAAGGACCTGAAGACCGTTCGACTGCCTTGGACCTTAGTCTTTACGCCTGGCAGAAGCTTTGGCAACACCCTTTAGATAGGGGTTCAGTTCCTACTCATCCCCTGATTAGTGTGCCGGCCGGTTAGCGACGCAAACCGAAGCAAAAAATAGTGCGGGGCGGGCAAGGGATGCATACAGATGCATTTGCCTTGCCCGCCCCATAGGGTGCGTTGCTGTGGCTGTCTCAAGCTGTCGACAACCACGTACTGCTGGTGTTACTGGTGTTACTGGTGTTGCCGTGGTCGTCTCAAGCTGTCGACAACCATGTACTGCTGGTGTTGCTGTTTCCGCCTCCTACTGCTTGACGGCCTGGTCCTACGGGTACTGCTCATACTGCTGGTATTGCTATTGCGGGTACTGCTCGTACTGCCATTACTGATGTTGCTGTGGTCGTCTCAAGCTGTCCGACGACCACGCCCTCCGGGTCCTGCTTTGTCCGTCTCCTACTGCTTGACGGTCCGGCACTGCTGGTACTGCTGTGGTCGTCTCAAACTGTCCGACGACCACGCCTTCCGGGTCCTGCTGCGGTCGTCTCAAACTGTCCGACGACCACGCCTTCCGGGTCCTGCTGCGGTTGTCTCAAGCTGTCGACGACCACTTACTGCTGGTGTTGCTTGTGTCCGTCTCCTACTTCTCGACGGCCAGGTTTACTGCAACGGCGCTTCCCCCTAGACAAGCAACTACAACTACTTTGAGCGGGGGAACTTCCGTTCTCTTTTTCTTACGAAAAAAAATATAACCACTCTCTGAAGTCTCGTCAAGTCGTCTTCGGGTGGTCTGAGTTTGGTCGCGTTTTGCGGTTGGCTCGGGATCTTGTGCAGTTCAGAACAGTTCAGGTCGGTTGGCCACTTCAAATACGACACTCTGACAGTTAGCATGGCACCAGCTCGGCGGCAGATAGGACCGCCCTAGGCGACCCGCCTAACGATCACAACTTACGCTCAACAGGCGGTAACCCTCGGCCAGCGCAACGCGCAGAGCATCCGCGGCCGCTTAATAGTCGGTTGAATAGCGATCCACTCCACAGCGGGATCAAAGTCCTTGAGCTACAAGCAATCCAGTTCCAGAAGGCTCTCGTAGATCAAGAACGACTCGATAGTCGCTGACCAAAACAAGTCAGGATAATTCCTCTGGCCCCTCTAGGTGGGTGGCTTTCTGACGGGCAGCCCATGTAGGACAGCATCCGCTTCGCCCAGCGCACCACCCGGTCATTTCAAATGGCTGAGTGGCAATCCACTCAACAGCGGGATCAAAGTCCTTTACCCACAGGCAATCCAGTTCCAAGAGACTCTCGTAGATCAGCAGCGCCCCGGTAGTCGATGACCAAAACAAGCCGGGATAGTTTCTCTGGTTCCTGTAAGTTGGCGGCTTCCTCACGGGCAACCCGTGGAGCACAGCATCCGCGTCAGCCTCACTCAAGCGCGTACTGACCTCACCTCTGCTGGAGCAGCGGTACCGCAAAGAAACGTTCTGACCCTGGATTCCGGCCATGTCACCAGTATGCGACTGGTGACATGAAATCCGGAATGGTGACACGCCGGTGACACGAAACCCGGAATAGTGACACGTAGCTCCGGAACCTACAACAGGTGTAGGATCCCACGCTACTTGTCACCAGGGGATCGCTCTGACCTGCGACGATGATCCAAGCTGGATCCGCGGAATTCTCACATTCGTGTCACTTTCCTACGATGCGCATCATGGGGTGGCTTGTAAGAAAGTGGAATATCCGATACTAAGGCTTAGATGCGCGTCATAGTGGCCTGCATTTCCCGGGCTTGAGGTGGCGGAGTGGCCGTGCGGTCGGTGAGCCGAATGGCATCGTTGGCCATGACAGGGGTTCTTTCCGGTGCGAAAGGGGCCGTGGTCAGGAGGCGCAGCAGGAGAGCCTGGAGATATCGGTGGTGAAGGACTGGGCGGCGATCTTGATCCCTTCAGCCATGGTCAGGTACGGGCTCCACAGGATCGCGACCTGCTCCACCGTCATCCCGGCCTCCAGGATGTAGACGCCCGCGGCGGCCAGGTCCCCGGCGTCCTTGGCGACGGCGGTGATCCCGACGATGCGCCCGGTGGCGGCGTCGGCGACGATTTTGATGAAGCCGCGGGTATCCCGGTTAACTAGGGCACGCGGCACGTACTCCAAGGGCAGGACCCGGCATTCGCACCGGATGCCGGCTTCGTTGGCTTCCTTGTCTGTCATGCCGACGGCGGCCAGGGCCGGGCTGGTGAAGGTGACCCGGGGCAGGTGCCTGTAGTCGACCTCGCGGCCGGCCTGGTTGAATGCGTTTTCCACGACCAGGGAACCGTGGGAGGCCGCGACGTAGACGAATTCGCGGTGTCCGGTCACATCCCCGGCGGCCCAGATCCGTTCGTTGGAGCTGTTCAGCCGGTTGTTGACCAGGATCTCTCCGCGGTCCCCGGTTGTGACGCCGACGGCTGCCAGGTTCAGGCCCTCGGTGACGGGGCGCCGTCCCGTGGCGACCAGCAGTTTCGCGGCACCGAATTCCTGTTCCCCACCGGACACTGTCGCAGTTGCTACGATCCCGCCGGTGGCCGGGTCGGTGCGCACGCAGGACACGTTTGCCCGGCGCACGACGCGGATGCCTTCGTCGGCAAAGACCCCCATCAAGGTTCGGGAGGCTTCGGGTTCCTCCGCCGAGGCCAGCCGGGAGCGGACCAGCATGGTCACCTTCGACCCCAGGCGGGCAAAGAGCTGGGCTTGTTCCAGGGCCACGTACCCGCCGCCGAGCACCAGCAGGGATTCGGGGACCTCCTCGAGTTCCATCGCCGTGGTCGAGGTCAGATAATCCACGTTTGCCAGCCCCTGGATCGGGGGCACCCACGGCGCGGACCCGGTGGCGACCAGATAGTGCGCGGCCCGGACCGATTCCCGAGCCCCGTCAGCTCCGGTGATTTCCAGGACCGGATCGTCCTGGCTGCCGGCGAACACGGCGTTGCCCTGGCGCAGATCCCAGCCGTAGTCCGCGATGAGGTCCACGTACTTCTCCGAGCGCATCGTTTCCACCAGGGAACGCTTGCCATCGATGAGCCCGGGCATGTCCACCGGTTTTGTTGAGGTGCTGATGCCGGGGAACCGGCCCGAATCCAGGGCGAGGTGGCGTGCCTCGGCCGCGGCCAGTAGCGCCTTGGACGGTACGCAGCCGGTGTTCACGCACGTCCCACCGACGGTGGAACGCTCGACCATGAGCACGCGTTTGCCCAGGTTGGTCGCCCGGATCGCCGCCGCGAACGCGCCGCCACCGGAGCCGATGACGGCCAGATCAAAATCAGGTGTTGGTTCAGACATGTTTCCTCGAAAAGTCGTGTCAATGAGCGGTCCCGCGGTGCCCGCAGCATGGCACCGTGCATGGTTCTGCCCCCAGTTTGCACCTTCCACCGCGGGGGAAGGTCAACAGGCTGACCCATCACCGGCTCTAACGATGACCTGACGACGTTCCCAAACAAATCTGGTCCCCTTGCCCAGGCGGCACAGGGCGCACCGACTCCTGTATCAAAGCCTAACCTTCCACTATGCTGGAAGGTTAGGAGGGAGATTCCCTGGGAACAAGAGGTGCATGATGCGTATTGGCGAAACCGCAGCAGCCGCCGGCATGACGGCCAAAACGCTGCGGTTCTACGAGGACCGCGGCCTGCTGCCGGCAGCTGACAGGGCACCGAACGGATACCGTGACTACGCCCAAGAGACGGTCAGCCGGTTGGAGTTCATCCGCCGCGGCCGTACTGCGGGGCTGACCCTGGCCCAGATCGGAGGCATCCTCTCCATCCGGGACATCGGCCAGGCCCCCTGCGCGCATGTGCGGGGCCTGCTGGCCAAACAGCTACGTGATTTGGATGCCCGGATCGCAGAACTCATCGCACTGCGTACAACCGTTGCCGAGTTTCATGACGCCGCGGCCGCAGGGGACCCCGAGGCCTGCGACCCCGCACGCATCTGCAGCTACCTCTAACCAGACCCCTTCCCCACTCCGGTTCCCCGCCACCGGATTCCGGTAGGCCCAAGGGGACAATCCGCGGACGGGACAAGTCGGCACCGGAGATCCTTCATGTACCGCGCCCTCCACCGGTGGTGCGGCGCAGGCACAGGAGCCGGCGCCTTCTTGGGCTGTTCCCGAAAGCCTCACCCCGGTCTGCTCCAACAGGGCGGCCAATCCGGCAAGCTCCGCAATGCGTTCCCGGGTTTCCAGGAGCCGGACCGATCAGCCCGATATCTTCGTAGCAGCGCAAGGCGGTGGCCAGGACGCCGGAGCGTTCGGCCACTTCCGAGATCAGCAGGTTCTCCACAAATTCCACGATAAACCTTCGACCTCGCTGAACCGCCAAGCCCGATGATGCCCGGCTCGGGGGTTCAGCGAGGTCAGACCAGTTGGCGGCGGCGGTCGCTGCGGATGATCCGGGGCAGGAACCTGACGTAGAGGACCATGCCGATGAGTTCGACCAGCGTCTGGGTGACCACGACCAGTGCGGCCAGGGCCAGGGGTTCGGGCAAAGCCAAGGCCAGCGGGAGCACAACTAGGGAATTGCGGGTAGCCCCGCTAAAGACCACCGCACGGGTGGCGGCGGCATCGAGCCGGGCAGGCTTGGCCACGAGCATGCCCAACGGCACCATCACCAGCAGGAATGCGGCGTAGAGCGGAACCACCGCCAGCAGGGACCCGAGTTCCTCACCGACGCCGGTGATCTGCGAGCCGACGACCACCGCCAGGGTCGTCATCATGAGGGGAACCATCAAACCCTGCATGAACGCCATGATCCCCCGGCCCGCAGCATGTCTGCGTGCCAGTACCTGCGTGAGCGCCGCCGCCGCCAGAGGGATGATGATCAGGACGACCAGGGCCTCGACAAAGGGTGCGGGGTCGATGACCGAAACCACTTCGGGGCCGACGAAAAGCAGCAGGTAGAGCGGCAGCAAGAGAATCTGGAGCAGCATCAGGACCGGGGCGGCGGCCAGCAGCCGGTCGCTGGCCCCTCCTGCCAACCCGGTGAACACAATGACGTAGTCGATACAAGGCGTCAGCAGCACCAGCAGCACCCCGAGCAGCAGGGCCTGGTCCTCGGAAATGAAGCGGGTCAGGCCGAACACCACCGCCGGGACTATGGCGAAATTCAGCACCAATACGGTGCCTATAAATCGCAGGTCCTTGGCGGCCTTACCGATGGACGCGAACGGAATGCCCAGGAACGTTGCATAGAGCAGCAATCCGAGGACGGGGTTGATCGAATGTTCCAGGGCTTCGGCTGAACCGGGTGTCAGGAATCCAATGACACCGCCGATGATGATGGCCACGAGGTACAGGCCGATCTGGTGTTGTTCCATCCGTGCCATGAGATTCTGGGTCTTCATTCTGCCCATGTTAGGCGAGGTGGCCGGTCGGGCAGGATTCGATTGATTCTGCTGCAAATCAGCGTTGCTGAATTCTTGGCGATAGACGGTGAGTAGCTAATGACCGGTCAAGGTTCCGCTTACGGGACGCACAAACATTCCCAAGCCGGCAAGCCCGAGTCTTGCCTCCAACAACAATCAGGCCATCGTCTGGTGACATGAAATCCGGACTGATGACACGCTGGTGACACGAATTCCGGATTAGTGACAAGTAGCTCCGGATCCTACACAAAATGTAGGATCCCAAGCTGTCTGTCACCAACGAATCGCTCTGACCTGCGACGATGCAAAGTCCAAGATCACTCAAATTCTCAGTTTCGTGTCACTTTCCTACAGGGTGTTTGCTGAATGCAGCATTAATTGGCTCGGATATGGCGTTGCGTGGAAAGCGCTGTCAATGGACTGCGTGACTAACCCGATCATGACGATTGCCCACTGGACGCTCAAAATCATCAGGGTAGTCCTGAATTTGGCCACACCGGGAATAAGCGGCCCGCCAGCGGTCAGCAAAGCAAGATTCCTAGCTGCCATTGCCCAGAAATGTCACACGAGGCGAGTCGGGGCATGAGTAAATCGGTCATTCCCACTTCGATGACGGCGGTTGAATGGGAGGCGGATAATCAGCCGGACCGCTCCCAACGTAGGGCTCCATCGGTGAACCCATGTGTTTCCAGAAGTAGTGGGTTGTCATAGTGAAACTTTCAGCGACGTCCCTGCCGGCCAGATGATCAATGAAGCACTGCCTCTGGCGCTTCGCTTCGATCTCGGGGATAGTTTCGGCCCAACGAGGGCGGACACGACTATGTTCTGAAGAGATTCCCACAAGCTCCCAGCGATCATTCTGGGCGACATACTCTGTTGCCGAAACGGTAACCAGTCCAAGAACAGGAGCGAAGGCATGGTGGAGGGCATGCCTTGCGCCAAGTATCCCGTCGACAAATGGACCCAGCTCTGGATCCAGCATTGATGGCGTTAGCTTGGTCTTATAAAGCCCTTGTGCGCGTAGGAAGTCATGCATCGATGCCACCCACTCGAGTACATCGTGCGTAGCAATTAGGGTGAGGGCCATGGGTAGGTCGTCCTTGGAAAGTTCTGTAGCTTCCTCCTCCCTTCCACCGTCAGGCAGACCCTCTGTCGCCTCATTCCACCGAGCGATTGCCAACCGGTAACCATGCCGAACCATGGGCAGCGGGTTCTTCCCGACGGGATGGCCTGTTTGCGGGTAAATCCGCGCATTGCGGCGACCATACGATATGTAGTGATCTCCTGGAAACGCGCCCATTTCTTCTTGCGCAGGACGGATCCAGATAGGGTCACCATCTTCATTTTCCGGCCCCTCCGAAAGGACCGATTCCGGAATACGTGGCATACCGGCGATCATAGCCGAAACTAGCAGGGTCGGGTGGCCGGCTGCGACCTGCTCACCACCCGGTCATTTCAAACGGTTGAGTATCGATCCACTCAACAGCGGGATCAAAGTCCTTTAGCCATAGACAATCCAGTTCCAGAAGGCTTTCGTAGGTCAAGAACGACTCGGTGGTCGATGACCAAAACAAGCCGGGATAGTTTCTCTGGTTCATGTACGTTGGCGGCTTCCGTACGGGCAACCCGTGGAGCACAGCGTCCGCGTCAGCCTCACTGAAGCGCGTACTGACCTCACCTCTGCTGGTGCAACGGTATCGCAAAGAAACGTTCTGACCCTGGATTCCGGCCATGTCACCAGTATGCGACTGGTGACATGAAGTCCGGAATGGTGACACGCCGGTGACACGAAACCCGGAATAGTGACACGTAGCGCCGGAACATACAAAAAATGTAGGATCCCAAGTTGCCTGTCACCAGCGAATTGCCCTGACCTGCGCTGAGGCTCCGTGGAAGATCTCCGAAATTCTCAATTTCGTGTCACTTTCTTCAGGCGGCATTCCTGAACCGCGCAATCCCGGAGGGCGACGGGCCGCCATCACTTCTTGCGGGGGCAACAGCACCCGTCCTGCTGAAAGCATCTGGAAGACTGTGAAAATGGGTGAAGAACTTCAATTGCAGTGGCTGGTGCATCCTTCGATGGTTGATCCTGAAATACGGATACGGCTTCTGAGATGTTGGCGAGATGTAGCGAATGCAGGAGGTGCCGTCGGTTTCCCTTTCCTACCAGTTACTGATGAGCAGGTGAACTCCTCAATCAACTCCATGGCCGCTTCTCTCAGCCAAGGCATAAACCGGATCCTGCTGGCCACCGTGAAAAGTGAAATAGCCGGCTGGCTTTACCTCGCAGGGAATTCCAGTGAACTCACATCCCACTGGGCTCGGGTGTTGCGTGTCCAAACAGCTCTCGAATTCCGCGGCCAAGGGGTAGGACGTGCTCTCATGAATGAAGTATCCCGGGCTGCTATCGAAGACCTCAGTCTCGAACAACTGCACCTTGAGCTACGGTCAGGGATGGGTCTGACCGGCTTTTACCAATCATGTGGCTGGCAAGAAATTGGCCGCTGGCCTGGGTCCCTTCGCTTCTCCGAGGGAGACCGAGACGAAGTACTTATGATGCTGAACCTGCAATGCAGCCGAACAACACTTGGTGCCCCCTCTAGCTAGCCCCGGCATTGAAGCCCAAGAATCCTTCAAGCCTCAGGGTGATGACACCGAATCGAGAATGGTGTCAGCTAGCGTGAGAACCTACACCTGTCTGAGGTGGTTTGAGAAGCGCACGAGCCCCTGCCTCGACTGTTACGATGAGCCGCCCTTCAGCCCAATGTAGGCAAGAAGCTGATTCATCGCGCCGATCGCTTCCCGTGCGTCAGACTGTTCGACTCTTGTGTCACCCTCATGGACGGCGACATGGCGCTTTAACCGAAGGGTTTCTCCGGCTGTCAGAACATCCTGAGGTGCCCCAGCGAGACGGTGCATCACGCCCTTGCCACTCCCGCCGCAGGCCATCTCGACCGCAAGACGTGCGGAGAGCACGGCCTCGCGGTAATGGCCCTTATCGAAATGTTTTTCAGCCGTACGTGAGTGCGCCGCGGCCGCATAATCCTCCTCCAAGACGCGGAACGCATCCCGGTACGCGGTATCCGGTAACGGACCGAGCAGGTATGTGAGCTGGGAATCTCCTTCGAAGAGGAGCACATCATATGAGTCCACGGCAGTCCCGCCAGAGACCAGCACGTAGTCGTGGTACCCGTCCTTCTCATAGAGGTTCGGCATTAGATCGGACGCACCAGTGAAGCGCGGGCTAGCAAGAAACTCGGCCAAGTGATCCTTAGTCTTGCCGTACATCTCGACCTTGCGGCCGGTAATCTTCTCCCGGAGCCGGAGGCCGAGGCTCTCATTCTCACCGGGGTACTCCTCGATATAACACCAGACGGAGTGAGGCGGAGAGATTTTGCGTGCGGACAAGATGTTGACCTTCACGTAGAACTCTTCATCGAGGCACACCATGATCTCTTGCGCGTTCTGAGTGAAGATTGGTGCGACGATGGCGAGATGCTCCTCGCGGTTCCGAGGCTGGATAAGCCCGCCACCGTGGGCATAGCAATCCTGCAGCAGGTTCGACATCGGTGCGACTTGCTGAAGCATCGGATTGCCAGAAAGAACCCGCACCCTCCGTCTGGTCACCTTCTCACGAAGGCAGAGGTCAGGCCTCCCATCAAGGCGTTCGAAGCGTTCCACGTAACACTTGATCAAGCCGGAACTCTGCGCGCTGCGGGCCGTAACTTTCGCTGCTTGCGCCGCGCGCCGTGCCTTCGAACTCGGCGAGCTCATAATGACGTCCTCTCACTACCGGCTCTTGCCCCTGGCACAGGATTCGGAACGCGCAGGATTTTCCGGTCCTTTTCCTTCACAACCCGGCCTTCACTCAATTCAGCCAGGGCTTGCGTTGCAACCCTCCCATACTGAAGTTTATGCAGGGATTGCGTGAGTCGTTCGATGTGCATTCTAAGTAAGTCCAGAATGCGCCACGCCTCCAGCGGCGTCAGGGACAGCGAACTACCGAATGCAAGTTCCCTTCCATAATCGTAATGAGGAAGTCCAAGCTCCTTCTCATCTTCTTTAGGGTCTCCACCGATGCCTAGAGACTGAATCTTCTCCTCGAACTCCGCTTTACCGGCCGGGGTACGAAGAGAGTCCCGAAGGTGTGAAAGCTTATTGCGGATCCAACGGATAGCATCGATGTCTTCGTGCTTGATATCGACATCGAGGTAGGCCTTGTAGAAGTCTTCGCACTCGTTGGCACGCCAAGAATCTTCAGTTGCCAATTTCAGGAGTCCCGAGCCATACCGGCGCAGCGTCTCGTGAGCGGACTCCTCCAGGAACACCTCATACAACGTGAATGAATCCTTGATCACGGCTGCCGCGAGCTGGTACCAATACTGCTCCCAGAAAATGCCTACGCGATCCATGAAGAGGTTGTAGCCCTCGTCCCCGTGTGATTCCTGAGGATCAAATGTGCCCCTTACATCGTTGCTGGCAGCCTCCTCTTGCCCCTGGAACCAGGCGGTCATTCCTACAGAGCTGGACAGAAGAAAACTTCTCAATTCCAACTCGTCGCTGTGCCAATTGACATATCTGCCTGTGGTGAACTGGTGGTCAAGCCCCTTAATGCGGTCCTCTAAATTCATGACCGAAGACTACAAGAAAAGAACCCCTTCACGAACTCCGCCGATGTCATGAAATTGGGACAAGTGTCAAACAGCTTGGGATCCGTGAGGGGACACGAAACCCGGATTAGTGACACGTAGAGCCGGATCCTACAGCTGAGCGCCATCCATTTCGTATCCAAACTATCCATTTTTCATCCACTTTGACGGGATTCCATCCACTTTTTTGTAGGAACCCAGGCTGTCTGTCATCAATGGATCGCTCTGACCTGCCACGATGTGCAGGCGAAGATCACTGAGATTCTCAATTTCGTGTCTCTTTCCTACAGACTGTTTGCCACTGATGCAGATGACGGCGCTCTGCTCCGGGTGCGACGACCAAACTATCTGGGTCCACCGGGTAGTCGCGAGCATCTGAGGTCAGTTGATTAACGCGGATTCCTAGTCGGGAGAATTTTGATTGCTGTTGCGCCCCTGGGGACCGGCCTATGGGCACACACGATCGACAAGGCTGGCACGGAGGAGTCGATCCGCTCTTCGTCCCCACGAACGGGGCTATTGCGGTTCGAGACCGTATAGGGCGGAGACTACAGTGACGATTGGGGAGTAGTGCATCCAGTATCCGACCGGATCGTCCGATCTCATCCGGAGTTCTTCGTCAAAGAATCCCGGCCAGCAAACTTCAGAAACGACTGACTCAAACAGAGGTATAGAGAGTGTGATCAAGTCCTCGATCAGCTGCACCGGCTTCAGAACCAGACCGGTATCGTCAGAATCTCTCGCTATCCATTGCGGTGTTTTCCCCAAGGTTGCCGCGTACTGACGAAACTTGGTGGATTCCGAAGTTGGAAGTACCACGTAGTTTTCGCTGACGCGACCTCGGTCATCGACTTCTACGGCGTGCGATAAGGCGACGTGGTGGATTGTATTGCGCAGGGCTTCGATGGCACGGAGAAGGGCGAGGCTGTCTGATGTTGCCAGGACGCTTCTAATACGCCAAGGAAGGCATTGTCGGAAATCCTTGTTGGTCAGGAAACATCTTCGTTCCTCCCATGCAAGCTCAATTGCGGCGTTAATCGCCCGGGCGAGAGCATCGAACATGGCTGAAAGGTTCAGTGCTATCCGTTCCACGAGTGCGTCGTTGGTGTCGAATGGGAAGGTGATGGTGGGGTGGATGCTGCGGACCAGGATCTGGTCGCGGGCCCGCAAACATCGTTCCAACCGTACATGAGCAACTCTGGCTAGGTCCTTCCACCGCGTTGGAGCGGTTGGAGGCGATACCCTGCGGGCAAAAAGGGCGAGTGTGTTTGGCAGCAGTGCCCAAGCCTGTATGTATTCGGCGTCTCGAAGGTGCAGTACTTGGGATAACGGAGGAATGTCGACGATGAGGCGGTCCTGCAGGCGTTGGTGCAGCCCGACGATTGCCATCGCCTCACGAGGCGAACATGCGAACATGCACCTGTTGAACCGCTGCGTGAGGGCGAAGCGATTATCTGTGATGTAGATGTCGGCCTGAAGTGCGATTGTCATGTCTCATTCCTCTGTAGACAGTTCATGTCTCATACCTGTGTAGACGCTTCCGGTCTGAGTAGTGGCCAGACCGGGAGTGTCTCACTTCTTTTTAGAGTGTTTGTTGTTCGGTCGTGGTGGTGGTTCTGACGGGGTTGATTTTGCGTTTCCGTACGGCGCCGGCCGGGTCCGCGGCGATTCCTGAGGGCTTGCCGTTGCCTACGTAGCGAGTGCCTTTGGGTGGGATGGGGTGGCTGATAATTTCCGAGCCGAGGTTGTCAAAGAACATGATGTCGATGCCG
>NZ_JBTNDH010000051.1:0-20066 GCF_054511095.1 Arthrobacter sp. TMN-49
AGGCCCGGCCGTGCTTGTTGCGGGGTGGTGGATAGGGGGGGCGGGGGCAACCGCGCCCCCCCCCCCCCCCCCCCACCACGGAAAGCCCTTTCCCGCTAGAGTCCGGGGAATCAGTTTTTTGTGGTCGCAGGGAGGGCAGCAGGTGGGGAGGGTGTGGGGATAGGCTGTCCCCATGGAAACAGACGCGCCGCTTGCCCCGTTGGAGGATGCCTGCACCATTGTTGTTGTGCGCGACGGCCACGCGGGCCTCGAGGTCTTGATGCTTGAGCGCCCGGGCAATAGCAGGGCTTTTGGCGGCGCCTGGGTTTTCCCGGGCGGAAAGGTGGATCCGGCGGACCGGGTGAACGCCGACGGTGGCAGGCGCGATGACTTTGCCGCCGCCCAGGCGGCGGGACTTCGAGAATTGGCCGAGGAAACCGGGCAGCAGCTCTCGGTGGATGACTTGGTGTGGCTGGCCCAGTGGACACCCATGCAGCGCATCCCGAGACGGTTTAGGACCTGGTTCCTGTTGGCCGCTGCCGCCTCGGACAAGGTTGTGTTGAATCGTGAGGAGCATCAGCGGTACTCGTGGATGGCTCCGGCCGAGGCTCTGCACGCGCACGCCGCCAAGGAGATGATGCTGGTGCCGCCCACCTGGGTCACTTTGCATCATTTGGCGCGGATGGAATCGGTGGCTCAAGCGCTGGAGCAAAGCAGGCAGGCGGCACCGTTCGTCTACGAGACTCAGCTGTTGCTGCCCGAGCCGGGGGTTCAGCCCGCAGGCGGCGGTCCGGCTGCTCTTTTGTGGGCAGGAGACGAGGCTTACCCTGGTTCCAAGGCTCCCGCCGGTGCCAGGCATAGGCTGGTCATGACCGGGTTGCCTTGGGTTTTTGAACGTACAGTATGAGCACCACTCGAGGGAGAAAGCAGGAGCCATCATGGCCACCAAAAAGCACTGGAAAGACCTGAGCAAGCCAGCCAAATGTGCCATCATGCTCGGAGCCGGGGTTCAAATTGCCTTGCAGGTGGCTGCCCTGCGCGACCTCGCCAAAAGAACCCCGGCGCAAGTCAACGGTGCGAAGGGGAAGTGGGTGGCGGCGTCGTTCATTAACTTTTTTGGCCCTATTGCCTACTTCCTCAAGGGCCGGAAAGACTAGGAACGGGCGGGGCGCTGAAGCGGACGTAGGCTTCGGGCGCCAAGCCGCCGTCGTTAGAGCAAGCCCAGTTCAGTAACGGCGTCGCGCTCGGACTCAAGCTCAGCCACTGAGGCATCGATGCGGGTGCGGGAGAACTCACTGATCTCGAGATGGGGCACAATGGTATAGTCACCGTTGGCGGTGGTGACAGGGAAGGAACTCACCAGCCCTGCTGGCACGCCGTAGGAGCCGTCGGAGGGCACCGCCATGGAGGTCCAGTCACCTTCGGGCGTGCCCTGGACCCATAAGCGCATGTGTTCCAGCGCAGCATTTGCCGCTGAGGCGGCGGAGGAGCCGCCGCGCACCGAAATGATCTCCGCACCGCGCTTGGCCACGCGGGGGATGTACTCAGCTGCCAGCCACTGCCGCTCCACCAGTTCGCCGGCGGGTCGACCGGAGACGGTGGCATGGCTAATATCCGGGTATTGGGTGGCCGAATGGTTGCCCCAAATGGCCAATTTCTTAATTTCACTGACCGGGGCACCGGTTTTGGCTGAAAGCTGGGCCAGGGCCCTGTCGTGATCCAAACGCGTCATGGCCGTGAACCGCGACGCTGGGATGTCCTTGGCGTGCGAGGCCGCAATCAAGGCGTTCGTGTTGGCAGGATTGCCCACCACCACAACCTTGAGATCATCCGCTGCACCGGCGTTGAGAGCCTTGCCCTGAACCGAGAAAATGCCGCCATTGGCGCTGAGCAGATCCGCCCTCTCCATTCCCGGGCCGCGCGGCCGCGCACCCACCAGCATGGCGATGTTGGCGCCGTCGAACGCCTTGAACGGGTCATCGAAGACTTCCAGCCCGGCCACCAGCGGGAAGGCACAGTCCATGAGTTCCAGGACGGTGCCCTCAGCAGCTTGGGCGGCTTGCGGGATCTCCAAGAGGTTCAGTTTAACCGGAACGTCCGGGCCCAGCATGGCGCCCGAGGCAATCCGGAACAGCAGCGCATAACCGATCTGACCTGCAGCGCCGGTGACAGTAATAGTGACGGGCGCGGAAGCATGTGCGTTCATGGGGAAAGTCTAACCACACCGCGGTACGCGAGCAGAAAAAATCCTCACAAGGCGGCGCCACTCGCCTATGCTGAACATGGATGTGACGGGCCCAACCCTTCAACAAGGAGCGCGCAAGAATGCCACAGTGGCTAGTGTTCGCCGTGATCGCCCTTGTGTGGGCCGTGGCCGTCATCATGATCGTCGTGTTCATGATGGGTGCCTCCCGCGGGCGTCGCAAACAACGCGAGATCGTAACAGCCGCTGCAGAAAAGCGCCTGGCCGCCAAGGACAACTGAGGATTCATTGGCGGGCGCAGCTATGAGCCTGTTAGTTCCTTTGGGCGGTGCTGCTGCTGGTTGCCTGGGGCCGGATGGGTACACCGTGTCGGCGCTAGGGAGAGAAAGTCTGAAAAAGCGTTAAGCGATTCTCGCCGGTAGGGCCGTCCGCCCCTGCCGGTAAGCGTTGGTGCACGCGAAAACGCGCTGCCCGGCGTAAAAAACGAGGACAGCGCGTCAGCTGATAACGCGAACCTAATTTGTCCCGAAGGACTGAAAGCAACTTTTACAACGTTACTGTGGCGAGCTCAAATTCCAGGCGGTGGAGGCGTTCGCGGTCAACAATGCCGTTGGGCTTGCCCAGGTTAACGACCATGAAGGACGTGAAGGGGGAGTCGGCGTTGAACTCGGCGTCCACTCCGGCGGCGTCGAATCCTGTCATGGGGCCTGCGGCCAAACCGGCGGCACGGGCTGCAACCACAAAGTAGCCAGCCTGCAGGTGCGCATTGTTCGCCGCCATGGCATTGCGGGTCTCCACCTTTGATTCAAACATGGGGACCATCCCGGCCAGGTGCGGCGCCGTGGTGGGGAGCAGCTGGTGCCACTCATTGGTGTAGCTCAAAACAGCCACCATGGGAGCTTTGAGCGTCTTGGCCTTGTTGCCGTCACTCATGTGGGCAACCAAACGCTCACGGGCTTCGGTGGAACGGATCCAGGAAATGCGCAGCGGCTGGATGTTCATTGCCGTGGGGCCCATCCTTGTCAGGGCGTAAACGGCCTGCAGGGTCTCATCGGTGATTTCTTCATCAGCCCAGCTATTGGCTGTGCGGGCCTCCAGGAACAGTGCCGCCGCGGCGTCCGCGTCAAGGATGAGTTCGTTGTTCAGGTCCAGTTCGGGGGCGAGGTGAATGCTCATGGGTCCAACTTTCTTAGCGGTGAAGAGTGTTCTCTGAGGTCTACAGCGTCCAGTTGCCGCGGATTGTTTCCAACGTGGCTGTGACGTCAGGCACGCCGAGCGTTTCCGGGCCCGCGCGGAAATGCGGAACGGCGTAGATTTCCGTGTGAGCCAGCCACTGTGCCATGATGCAAACATTGGCTAACGCAAAGGAGCGGCAGTTACATGACGGCATGGACTATTCGTGATTTTCATTCACAAGACGTTGAAGGCGTTCTTGCGTTGTGGCAATCGCTGCGTGAGAACGGCGTAGATCCTGTCTACGATCTTTCCGAGGTGCTGGCCTCCTGTGAAAAGGACCATGCCGTAGTCGCCGTGCAGGGCGATCAAATCATTGGCGCGGCGGTGGGGCGCGCCGCCCATGATCAAGGCTGGATAGTTTTTCTCGCCACGTTGCCCGTGTTCCGTGGCCGCGGAATCGGCACCTTGCTGCTCGCTTCTGTGGAAAACCGCATGGCCGCCCATGGCCTGAACAAGCTTTCCGCCCTCATGCCTGAAACGGAAACCCGAGTGGAAGCCTTCCGCAATAGGGGCTTCGTGGTGAAAAAGAACCTGCGCTATTTTGAACGACGCATCCCCGTCCAGCGGGCAGAGCGAGGCGCGCTGGAGGAACTCGGCGGCAGGCTGTTGCCCCGTGACCTCTGGGACCGCGTCGCTGGCATGGTGGACGAGAAGGAGCTTCTTGAGCGGCGCCTCGTTCTTCCCCTGGCGGAGTCGGACCTGGCTGAGGAGTTCGGGGTTGTGCCGCCCCGGGCCGTGGTACTTTTTGGTCCCCCCGGAACAGGCAAAACCACGTTTGCCAAGGCCATCGCCTCACGCCTGGAGTGGCCCTTCGTTGAAGTCTTTCCGTCCCGGCTGGCAGGTTCCCCCGGCGGTTTGGCCGGGGCATTGCGCCAGACCTTTTTGGAGATCGCCGAGTTGGAGCATGTAGTGGTCTTCATCGATGAGGTCGAGGAGATTGCCTCCCAGCGTTCGGGGGAGCCGCCGTCGCCCATGCAAGGGGTCACTAATGAGCTGCTGAAGATCATTCCGGCGTTCCGTGACCAGCCCGGCCGGCTGCTGGTGTGCGCCACGAACTTCATCCGGTCACTGGATTCGGCGTTTCTGCGCCACGGACGCTTTGACTACGTCATCCCCATTGGCCTGCCTGACGACGAAGCCCGTACGGCCATGTGGCACCGTTTCATTCCCGTGCACGTGGTGGAGCATATTGATGTTCAGGCATTGGTGCGGGCCAGTGGTGGGTTCTCTCCGGCTGATATTGAGTTTGCTGCCCGCAGCGCCTCGCAGCGTGCCTTGGAAAAGGCAGTGTTCGACGACGTCGCCGCCGCCGCGCGCCGTGGTCCCGTGACGGCCGATTACTTGGACACGATTGCCGAGACCAAAGCCACTGTCAGTGATGCCGTGGCTGCCGACTTCCTGGAGGATATTGCCGCGTTGTCGCGGACCTGAGCGTCCCTGCCGGCGACAGGGGTAGCCCGTCAGCAAACGTCCGCACTGAGGCTAGAGCCAGGTCTTCTTCTTGAAGACGATGTACATGCTCAGGCCCACCAGGAACATCATGGCCAGGGCGAAGGGGTACCCCAACCTCCAGTCGAGTTCCGGCATGAAATCAAAGTTCATGCCATAAATGCCTGCCACAAATGACGGGGCGAACAAGATGGCCGCCCAGGATGAAATCTTCTTGATTTCCTCATTTTGGGCGGCACTGGCCTCGTTCTGGCGGTTGGTGGTCAGGGTGCCGTCAACTGTCAGTGCGTTTTGCAACAGCTGACGGAACGAATCCGCTTTTGCCGTGACCGATTCCACGTGATCCTGCACGTCGCGCAGGTAGCGTTGCAGCTCAACGTTAACGTGGTACTTCTCAAAGCCGCCCTTGAGGAGGTCCAGCATTTCACTCAACGGATGGATGGCCCGCTGGAATTGGATGACTTCACGGGACAGTTGGTAAATGCGGCGGGACACGGTGGGATCGCCGGCGAACAACTGGTCCTCGATCTCATCAATGTCATTTTCCAGACCGCTGATGACCGGCTGGTAGTCGTCAACCACTTGGTCCATGATGGCGTACAGGACAGCTTCCGGTCCCAGCGCCAACAACTCTGGATCTGCCTCAAGCCGGGTGCGGGTGGAGGCGAGCCCCGGTGTCTCGGCATGGCGAATAGTCACCACAAAGTCTTTGCCGGTGAAGATGTGCAGTTCGCCAAACTCTACGGCTTCGGTTTCATCGATGTACTTGGCCGGTCGAAGCACAGTGAACAGGACGTCGTCGTACCTCTCCAACTTCGGACGTTGGTGGGCCATGATGGTGTCCTCGACGGCGAGTTCGTGCAGTGAAAACTCTGTGGCGAGAGACGTCATCTCATCTGCGTCGGGACGGTACATGCCAATCCAGGCCATCCCGTTGCACGACGCCATGAGCTCGTAAGTCTGATCAAGGCTGGTGGGGGCCGCGTAGCGCCGGCCGTTGACGTATACGGCGTTGTCAATGATGGTCACTTGCCCATTATGGGTCAGAATTGCCGCAAAGAGTTGCAGCCGCCCCGGCAGGACCAACGATCCAGCCCGGCGTGGTCCGGCAATGTCTAGTCCAGTGGCCCGGTATGGCCCGGAATGTGCTTGAACACGAGAGTTGTTTCGGTATGACCCACCACCGGATCGGTGGTCAGGTTGTCCAGCACCCAGTCACGCAGCGCATCCGTATCACGTACCGCAATATGGAGGAGGTAGTCCACCGAACCTGAGGTGTGAAAGGTGGACAAAACCTCAGGCAACAGGGGGACCCGTGCCGTGAAGGTGTCGATCTGGTCCCTGTCGTGGGCGCGCAAACGCACGGCGATGAGGGCTTGGACCGCGCGGCCAATGGAGGCAAGGTTCAGCTTCGCCTCAAATCCTTCAATGGCGCCGCGTTCCATCAGGGCTCGCGTGCGCATCAAAGCCGTTGAGGGGGCAATCCCCACGGCGTCGGCCAGGTCCCTGTTGGTGATGCGGGCGTCGGCCACCAGCGTGTCAATAATCGTACGATCCACGGCGTCCAGCGGCTCGGCCCCGAGGTGCCCATGAGACTGATCTCGCCGAATGTGCTTCGGAACTGTTGCCATGGGATCCTCCAGGGGATAGGGAACGCACTGAAAATCTGCCGGATGGCATTCTTTAGTTCGTCATTCTAACAAATTATCGAATAACTGACCTATTTGCTAGTAACTTCTTGAATGCGGCAGCTACGATTCCCGCCTTAGAGTCATTGCAGGAATCCCTTGACCACTGCTGCTGCGGGACCGTCCTGAGCCGATTTCCAGCCGGTGCCGGCCCACAGATTCAGGCCTTGCGGGTCATTGGCCGCCGCTGCACCGGCTCGCAGTGGGGCCGTCAGGAAGTGGACCTCCGGATATGCGTTGGGCGCATCCGCCGAGTAGCTGCGCACAAAGTCATTGACCAGTGCCCGTGCCGGTTTTCCCGTAAACGCGCGCGTCATTTCAGTGCTGGCGTACATCGGGTCCGCGAGTGCATCCTTGTGCACGGCCCTCGCGCCGCTTTCCTCCGTGCGCAACAACGCAGTACCCACTGACACGGCCACTGCCCCGGCGCGCAGAACTTCCTTTGCCTGACCCGCAGTGGAGACACCCCCGGCACCAACGAGCGGCAGCGACACTGCAGCCCGGACAGTGGCAATCAGCTCAACAAGCGAACCCTGAAAAACTTCCCCGCACTCCAGAAAAGCTGCTGTGTGGCCGCCGGCATTGGAGTGTTGGACCACCAAGGCGTCCACACCACTCTGCGCGGCAGCCAGCGCCTCGGGCACACAAGTCACGGAGGCAACCACCCTGGAACCAACTTTGTGCAGCGCAGACACCACACGGGTGGGGGCCAGACCAAAGGTAAAACTCACCACGGGGACAGGATCAGCCAAGAGCAGAGCCACCTTCTCATCACAATAGTCCTGCCCCCTGGGATCAGTCCAGGCGGGCGAAATATCTGGCAGCTGCGCGTTGTAGCGCTCTGCCGTTGGCGCCAGTCTCGCCGCATAACGTCTCAATGCTGTTGCCTGTTTGGACGTCAGTGCGTCAGCGCGGGGAACGAAGAGGTTGACACCAAAGTCAAGGCCGGTGGCCCGCAAGGGGGCTATCTGCGCGGCAAGTTGTTCCGCTGTCCTATAACCACCGGCGAGGAAGGCAAACGCACCGGCACCTTGGGCAGCCAAGGCGAGCGACGTCGTCGTACTTCCTCCGGCCATGGGGGCGGCAATCAAAGGCGAGGTGAACATGCCATTAGTCTAGGTGTGTGAATCACAACATACAGAACCTGGACAATGCCCCCGCCTGCTATGTGGGCCTGGACATTGGCGGCTCGAAAACCCGCGGCATCGTATGGCGAGACGGTGTCATTGCCGCTGATTTTAGCGTGGGCAGCACAAACGTCCAGAACGTGAGCGCCGAGACGGCCCGCGCCAACATGGCAGAGCTGTTCGGGCTTCTGGACGTCAGCAGTGCCACCGAAGTGCTGGCAGGTGCTGGAGGGGTTGACACCGACGACGACGCCGTGGCCCTCCGCGATTTGATCGCCGAGTTCGTGCCGGGGGCGCAGGTGCGCGTTGTTCATGACACCCGGTTGCTGCTCGCGGCGGCCGGTGCAACGCAAGGAGTTGCCGTGATTGCCGGAACAGGGTCGGCTGCCTGGGGTGTCAATGCTGCGGGTGAACAGGCGCGGGCCGGCGGGTGGGGGTATTTGTTGGGCGATGAAGGCAGTGGCTACTGGTTGGGTCGTGAGGCCGTGCGCTACAGCCTGCACAGGATGGATGTGGGTGAGCCCGTTGATGGTTTGACGGCCGGACTGTTGGATTATTGCCGGCTCACCGAACCTCAGGAACTGATTGCCCACTTCCATCAGGGCACCACTCGGCGCTACTGGGCTGCAGCGTCCCCGGTGATTTTTGCTTCTGCCCAGCAAGGACACTCGTACGCACAGGGCCTGGTGGACCTAGCAGCCCAGGATCTGGCGGCCATGGCCAGCCAAGTTGCCCGGCAGCTGAACATTGCCGGTCCTATTGTGCTGGGCAGCGGCCTGGGCAGCAATGTTCCCGCGCTGCAGGATGCGTTCAGGGCCCACCTGGCTGTTGCCGGGCTGGACGATGTTCACCTCTTGGCTCAGGACCCCATTTTTGGCATCCCGCTTCTGGTGGCCAACCCGGGCTAGCGGCACGTTGGCGCCACCAGCGCGCCGAGGTTGCCGGTTGGCGTCGAGACAGACCGTTGTAGTGGTCGGTTTCGACGCGGACCGGCTACCTCGGCGCTATTTGGCTGGTGGCGGGGGAGCCGTGCTGCCGCGAACAATGAGTGTCGGGGCCACAAGATCGGAGGCGTCGTCCAAGGTGGGGTTGGCAATTTGAGCCACCAGACGTTGCACAGCGCGGCGGCCTGTTTCCTCGAAGGACTGACGGATTGTTGTCAGCGGCGGGTTCGAGAACGCGGCCAAGTCAATGTCATCGATGCCCACCACCGAAATGTCCTCCGGGATGCGCCTGCCCAATTCGGTGAGGGCCCGGATAACACCGAATGCCATTTCGTCGCTGGCCACTAGAATGGCTGTAACCTCCGGCATGCGGCCCAGAATAAGCCCATTGCGGTAGCCGGATTCCGGGCTCCAGTCGCCATGGAGTTCGGGGGGCACCTGGCAACCGGCCTCCTGCAGAGTCCGCCGCCAGCTGCCCAAACGGCTCGCGGCGTCGGACCACTCCACCGGACCGGCCACATGCCATACGGTCTTGTGGCCAAGGTCCAGCAGGTGTTTCGTGGCCAGAACCGCCGCAATGTCTTGATCAACACCCACCATGCGGTCACCCATATTGGATGATCCGTCAGTGTTGACGGTGGGAATGCGGGAGGTAATCTTGCTGACCTTCTCGGCGGCCTCCTGGAGCGGGGCGGCGATAATAATGCCGTCCACGCCCTGATGCACCAGCCGGCTGACAGCATCTGTGAGGGCTTGGACGCTCAGGCTTGAGGTTACGGAATTCACCGTGTACCCGGCCTCGCGGGCGCCGAGTTCAACGCCCAGCGCCAACGATGAGCGTGAGTAGTTGTTGGTGGCCAAGGTCAAAACGCCAATGGTCTTGGACTGGCCTGTCACCAACGCCCGGGCAGTGTTGTTGCGGCGGTAACCTAGCTCGTCCACCATGGCCAAAACGCGTCGGCGCGTGCTTTCTTGCACGTTCGGGTGGTCGTTGAGCACGCGGGAGACGGTCTGTGCTGAAACACCAGCGGCGGAGGCAACATCCCGCATTGCTGGACCGCGGCTGAACTGGGAGGCCGTCATGTGATTCCTTTGGCTGGTTCGGATAGGTCCGCAAGGGTGGGGCATCCAGGAAGTGAGTCTGAACGCCAGTCTAATTGTTTACTTGTAACACGCTGTGAATTCGTCCGATTCAGGCGGGTCATCAACTTTTGGCGGTAGGGTTAAGGAGGGACTTGTTATCCATAACAGAATCTCCATCTTTTCAGCTGTGAAACTAGTATCAGGAGTTTAGTTGTCAACGATCGTGACCGTGTCGGGTGCCCCGGCCAGCAAGACGCCCGTGCCCGCCGAGTCATCGGAAGAACTAGCTGTGGCCCCGGCCCTGACTTACCAGGATCGCAAGCTCTTCAAGAACGGCCAGCCGCATAGGATTATTGCCGGCGCCATCCACTACTTCAGGATTCACCCCGATCAGTGGCAGGACAGGATTGACCGCCTGGTCGCCATGGGCGTCAACACCCTTGATACGTACATCGCCTGGAACTTCCATCAGCCCTACGCCGACGGTGCCCCCGATTTTACCGGCTGGAAGGACGTTGCCCGCTTCATCACCTTGGCCGGGGATGCCGGTCTTGACGTGATTGTGCGCCCCGGACCGTACATCTGTGCGGAGTGGGACAATGGCGGGTTCCCGTCCTGGGCCATCTCGCACCCTGACATGGTGCTGCGCTCCTCGGACCCGCTGTTCACCAGCGTGGTGGCGGAATGGTTTGACGCGCTCCTGCCCGTCATTGCCCCGCTTCAGGCGTGCCATGGCGGCCCCGTGGTTGCTGTTCAGATCGAGAATGAATACGGCAGCTACGGCGACGATAAGGAATACCTGCGCTGGAATCGCAAGGCCCTGAAAGAGCGGGGGATTACAGAAATCCTCTTTACGGCCGACGGCGGCACGGACTACTTCTTGGACGGCGGCGCCCTGCCGGATACGTGGGCGACGGCGACACTTGGCTCCCGCGGTGACGAAGCCGATGCGATCTGGGAACGCCGGCGCCCCCGTGAGCCGTTCTTTAATGTTGAGTTTTGGAACGGCTGGTTTGACCACTGGGGCGAGACCCACCACACGCGTGCCGGGGTTGAAGCGGCGGCAGAAGTCAAAAAGATCCTCGATAGTGGCGGCTCTGTTTGCTTGTACATGGCTCACGGCGGAACCAACTTTGGTCTGGGGTCCGGGGCCAACCATGATGGGGCCATCCAGCCGACCATCACCAGTTACGACTCCGACGCCCCGATTGCCGAGGACGGGCGTTTGACGCAGAAGTTCCACGCCATGCGCGAGGCGTTCTTTGCGGCATCGGGGCGGGAGCTGACACCGGTTCCCGCCCACCTGATCCGGCCCTCAGTTGTTGTTCCTGCCCGTACCTTGGCGTTGACTCGCGGCACAGCATTGTTGGATTTTGCCGGTGCCACCACGCCGGTGCCCAGCATCAAGCCCCTGTCGTTTGAAAAGCTGGGCCTGGACCGCGGCCTGGTGCACTACAGCGCCAAGGCAGTTCTTCCCTCCGGCGAGGCCACCATCAAGATCCGCGAGCTCCACGACAGGGCTTATGTGTGGGTCGATGGTGTTTATGCAGGTGTTCTGACGGACGCCAACGGCGCAGCAGGCCTCAAAGTCACCACGGCCGGCGGGTTGGCCCAGCTGGAAATTCTGGTGGAAAACCAAGGACGCATCAACTATGGTCCGTGCTTTGGCCAGGGCAAGGGCATCTTGGATGGTGTCCTGATCAACCAGCGCTACGTTTTCCATTGGGAGCAGCGGCCCATCAACGTGGAGAAACCGCTCGCGGAGCTTCTGCAAATGGGTGCTACCCAGGACTTCCCGGACGGTCCCGAGAGCCCCAACCTTGCCGGAACAGCTGCGGCACCGGCCGACCTCGGTGCCGGCTACTACCACGGTGAATTGCGCGTAGACGAGCCTGCTGACGCCTATTTGGCGCTGCCAAGTTTCGGCAAGGGCATGGTGTGGATCAACGGTTTCCTGTTGGGCCGTTATTGGGAGATTGGTCCGCAGGTAACCTTGTATGTCCCCGGCCCGCTCCTGAAATCCGGTGTCAACACGGTCACTGTGCTTGAACTGGAGCACGGTGGAACCCACGCTGAACTCCACGAAGAGCCCAAGTTGGGTGCTGAGGGAGTAACGTATGTGGAGGATTTGAGCTAACTGGGAATCGTATTCAAAGGGGACGGTATGGCGCTGCGTCAAGTTCTTTCTGGCGCCTGCGCCGTGGCATTGCTGCTGGGTGCGCTCACAGCATGCACGCCCGAGCCCATTGTGAGCATACCCAGCGGCTCGCAGTCGCCCGGTGCCGTCTCCCTTGTGGTGGGGACCCCGCAGGTGCCCGACGGCGTGAATCCGCGGGAGGGTGCCTTGCTGGCCCAGGTTTACGCCGTAGCGCTCAACGCCGCAGGCGTAAAAGCAAAGGTCAAGGACGTCGCCGAAAATCCTGGCACGCTGGTGTCCAATCTGCAGCGCGGCAGTGTCGATGTTGTCCCGGCCTACTCCCGCGAAGCTTTGAGTGAGGTGGCGCCCACTGCCGAGGCGCAGGGAACCGGGGACGTCTTGGAATCCCTGAAAACCTCGCTCCCGGCGGAGGTTCGCCCCCTGGACGCGTCCAAGGCAGAGGTCCTTGACGCGGTGGTGGTCACTGCTGTTACGGCGCAAAAGTACCAACTCAAAAGCATCGGCGACCTCGGTAAAACCTGCAGGCAGCTGACAATGGGCGGATCGGCAGCCTTTAAGACTCACAGCCGCGGCCTGGCGGGCCTGGGCAGTGACTACAACTGCGTACCCAAGGCGTACCTCCCGCTCGCCGCAGACGAGCAACCCAGCAAGGACTCAGTGGTGTGGTCGCTTTTGAGTGACGAGATTCAAGTGGCCGAACTTCACGTCTCCTCGCCCGCCATCGAGGACAATTCACTGGTGGTGCTCACGGACCCCAAGCAGCTGTTCTTGGCGCAGAACATTGTGCCGCTGGTGGCGGAGAAGAGAGTCCCTGCACAGGTGCAAGGCGTGATGAACAAGGTCAGCGCAGCCCTCACAACCCAGGAATTGAGCAACCTCAACCGCTTGTCTCAGGACAACCAGTATGGCGCGTTGGCGGATGTTGCTTCGGCCTGGCTGGTTCAGCAGGGACTCGTCAAGGCCAGTTCTTAGCCATTGGACCGTGCCGCTGGGCACGTCTTGGAAACAAACGTTGCACACCATGTGCCATATTTGTGTCATGGCAGAATTTACTCAGTCCACCAAGCTTCACAACGTGCTGTACGACATCCGCGGTCCGCTGCTGCAAAAGGCGCAGCAGATGGAGGCCGAAGGTCACCGCATCTTGAAGCTCAACATCGGCAATCCGGCGCCCTTCGGTTTTGAAGCCCCCGACGCCATCTTGGTGGACATGATCCGCCACCTGCCCCACGCCCAGGGCTACACAGACTCCCGCGGCATCTTTTCGGCACGCACAGCCGTGGTTCAGTACTACCAAACACGCGGCATCCAAAACATCCACGTGGACGACGTGTACCTAGGCAACGGCGTCAGCGAGCTCATCACCTTGTCCCTGATGGCCCTGCTCAACAATGGTGATGAGGTGCTGATCCCCACCCCCGACTACCCGTTGTGGACGGCCTCCGTCAGCCTCGCCGGTGGACGCCCCGTGCACTACCTCTGCGATGAGGACAACGAATGGTGGCCTGACCTTGAGGACATTGCGGCGAAGATTACGCCCAAAACCAAGGGCCTAGTTGTCATCAACCCCAACAATCCCACCGGTGCCGTGTACCCCAAGCACATTGTGCAGGGCATGGTTGATCTGGCCCGCAAGCATGACCTGGTGGTGTTCTCCGATGAGATCTACGAAAAGATCCTCTTCGACGATGCCGAGCACATCAACACGGCCACGATCACCGGCGAAGACGTGCTGTGCATGACGTTCAGTGGCCTGTCCAAGGCGTACAGGATCTGCGGTTACCGCTCCGGCTGGTTGGCTATTTCAGGTCCAAAGGCCGATGCTGCAGACTATCTGGAGGGCATTAACCTGCTCGCCAATATGCGCCTGTGCGCCAATGCCCCCGGCCAGCACGCCATCCAAACAGCCTTGGGCGGGCATCAAAGCATTGAGGACTTGATCCTGCCCGGTGGGCGTCTACGCGAACAACGCGATCTTGCCTACAAGCTGCTCAACGAGATTCCCGGGGTCAGCACCAACCAGGCTAAGGGCGCGCTGTACCTGTTCCCCAAGCTTGACCCCGAGGTGTATCCGATCAAAAACGACGAGAAATTCGCCTTGGATCTGCTGGAATCACAAAAGATCCTCATTTCTCACGGCACTGCCTTCAACTGGGTTCGTCCCGATCATTTCCGTCTCGTTACCTTGCCCAACGTCCTTGACCTCGAAGAAGCCATCGGGCGGATTGCAGAATTTCTGAGCACGTACAAACCCTAAGGAAAGGCTCCACAGTGTCACTACCGCTTGGTTTTACCTCTCAACCGGCCGAGCTTTTCCGCGTGGGCAAGGGCTTTTCCTTGGCTGCGCAACCCACCGATGCGGCGCCTGGTTTTGACGGCAAGAAGGACGACGGCGTAGCGACCTTGGCCGCGCGGGGGCCCGTTCTGGCCGGTCTTCAGGAACAACTTTTTGCTGAAAGCCGCTTTGGCGGAAAGAAGTCGGTGCTGCTGGTCTTGCAGGCCATGGACACGGCCGGCAAGGGCGGCATCGTGGGTCGTGTTGTGGGGGCAGTGGATCCGCAAGGGGTGAAACTGACAACGTTCAAGGCACCCACCGAGGAAGAAAAGGCGCACGATTTTTTGTGGCGTGTGCGCCCCGCAACTCCGGAGCCTGGCCTGCTTGGCGTTTTTGACAGGTCCCACTATGAGGACGTGCTGATTCATCGGGTTCATGGTTGGGCCGATGAGGCAGAACTTGATCGCCGGTACGCTGCCATCAACGAGTTTGAGGCAGAACTCGCAGACGCCGGCACCACCATTGTTAAGATCATGCTGAATCTGGGGCGCGATGAGCAACTTGCGCGGCTCTCAGCACGTTTGCACGATCCCACCAAGTATTGGAAGTACAGCCCCACGGATTTGGACGAGCGCGCATTTTGGCCCGACTACATGGACGCGTACCAACGTGTCTTCGAGCGCACCAGCACAGAGCAGGCGCCGTGGTACGTGGTGCCGGCCGATAAGAAGTGGTACGCACGCATGGCCGTTCAGGAAATTCTTATCAAGGCCATGGGCGGGATGGACTTGCACTGGCCGGCCGGCGACTACGATTTAGCACACGAAAGGTCCCGGCTGGCAGGCGCCTAACGGGTCAGTGTGACTGACGCTTTCCGCTTCTGGCCCGGCGGCGGTGCCAACTCCGGCACGCTGCTACCGCACTGGTTGCTGTGCTGGTTTAGTCAGCGGCGGCCCGAGCGGCGTCAAGGCGAGCCTTGGCACCCTCAAGCCATTCCTCGCAGCGTTTGGCCAAAGCCTCGCCTCGTTCCCAGAGGGCTAGGGAGTCTTCCAGACTGGAACTTCCAGCCTCAAGCTGGTTGACCACTGTCATCAATTGTTCCCGAGCTTGTTCATAACTGAGGGCAGAAACGTCATCGTTGGGGTTCGTGGCTTTGGCGGGGCTCATGCGGATTCCTTTGCTGTGGTGTCTGTTGTGACTGTGGACGCTGCGCTGTCAGAAGCCGTGCCAGCGGCGGTAAAGTCTCCGCCCGCAACCCGGATCCGCAGGTGAGTGCCGGTGCGGACTTGCCGGGGCTGACGGACAATGGTGGTGTCCTCCAACTGGACTACCGCGTACCCGCGATCAAGGGTCTTTTGCGGTGACAGCGCCCGCACTTGGGCCCGCAGATGCGTCAGCCGATCTGCATGGCGCCCCACCTGGGTTCGCACAGCTGTCAGGGCCCGCGCGCTCAAGGCCGTGACGTCGTCGTACTTGGTGGAAAGCATCAACGCGGGGTTGGCCAGCACGGGGCGGGAACGCAGAAAGGCCAGCCGCTCAGTTTCCCGGTCCAAAAGATCATTGATTCGGCGGTTGAGCTGCGTGCGGGCCTGATCCACCCTCCGCAGTTCATCGCCAACATCGGGGACTATGCGCTTGGCGGCGTCGGTGGGGGTGGAGGCGCGGAGATCGGCCACCTCGTCCAGCAGTGGGCGGTCGGCTTCGTGGCCGATGGCGCTGACCACGGGAGTTTGCGCAGCGGACACGGCACGCACCAACGATTCATGGCTGAACGCCAACAAATCCTCCAAGGACCCGCCGCCGCGGGCAATCACGATCACATCGATGCGCGGATCGGCGTCGAGCTCGGCCAGGGCGCCGATGACGGCCGAGACAGCATTGACGCCCTGGACTGCCACCTCACGGATTTCAAACTCCACGGCCGGCCAACGCAGCGAAGCGTTGCGCACAACATCGTTCATGGCATCGGAGTTGCGTCCCGTAATGAGCCCTATCCTGTGGGGCAGCAAGGGCAGTGGCTTTTTGCGCCGGGTGTCAAAGAGACCCTCGGCGGCCAACGCTTGGCGTAGTTTCTCAATGCGGGCCAGTAGATCGCCCAAACCGACGGGGCGGATGTCCTGCCCCTGCATGGACAAACGGCCCGTTTTGAGCCAAAAGTCGGGTTTGAGCTGCGCCACCACCCGGGATCCGCGCTCCAACGGTGCCTCCAGGCGGCTCAACACAGAACCCCAGAGGGTGACGCTCAAGGAGACTTCGGCATCAATGTCACGCAACGTGAGGTAGCTGACATTGGCGCGTTGATTCAATTCGATGATCTGCGCCTCAACCCATGCCGGCGGGGCCTTTTCGATGTGCGCCTTGAGCTTTTGGCTGAGCAATTGCAACGGCCACGGATTGTCCGGGGACGTCTCCGCAGCGGTTGGTGCGATGACCTTGCGTTCAGGGGTTTCTGCCATGGCTTGAGCTCACCGTCCTTCACTAAGGGTGTCCAGCGTGGCCGTCGAGTACAGCCTAGAAATAACTCTAGCTTTCACCACCGACATCCACGCGCCACCATCCACAGGCATGCACTAGTGTGGAAAACTATTGTTGGATTCATTTTGTGGTTTGTAAGGACGGCACATGCGCACTGCGGGCTCGGCACTTTTGATCATTGTGGCCTTGTTGCTGGCATCAGTGGCAGGACCTGCTTGGTGGTTGCAGCGCAACGTTGTTGAGCAGGACGGGTTCGTGGCCATGGCCGGGCCGTTGGGCAGCAACAAGGAATTCCAAGACAGCCTTTCCACCCTGATCGCCGTCCAATCCACGGCGTCCTTGGACTTGCCGCCGCAATTGCAGGACCTTGCCGCTGCTGTGATCAACTCCACGGCGCGTGGGCTCTCTGCGGATCCGGGCTACGCACAGGCATGGACGGAAACCCTGGCCCGCAGTCACGCGTTGTCCTTCGCTTCAGCCGGCAACAAAGAAATCCAGGGGGACCTGCAACTCGATATTGCGCCCCTCGTGGCGATGGTGGGCGACCGCGTCAGTAAGGACATGGGCGCCACAGTACCCACGCCCAAGGACGTGGTGGTGAGCCTGGAACAGCCGCAGGCCGCAAGCCTTTTGCCCTTGGCGACCACGCTGGGTGGCTGGTCGGGCGGGATGGTGTTCGGCGCCGTCGGCCTCTTGGTGTTGGGCGTTATTGTGGCCCGACGCCGTTCCCTGACACTCATCCTCGCCGGTGTCGGGCTGGCCCTGGTGGCCCTGCTGTGGACGCTGGGCTCCGGCATTATGGAGGCCATCTTGGCCAACGTGTCCGTGGGGCCGGAGGCTGCCGCCCAGTTGGGGGCCCAGGTGGCCACGCTGGTTCGGGACAGCTGGCAGGGCGGAATTACGGCGATGTTCATTCTGGCCGCTGTGGTGGCGGTGGCTGGTGGCATATCTCTCATCATGGCGCCCAGACGCACCACGTAAGATGGTAGCCATGAGCACCACTGCCGTTTCCGTCCCCATGCCCGCCGTTCCGCGTCGTCGCAGGTCGCCCGAAGAGGTGGCTGCAGCAGCCCCCGTGACAGCCCCGAAGCGGGTGCTACTGGCGGCCCCGCGTGGCTACTGCGCAGGCGTTGACCGCGCAGTCATCGCCGTGGAGAAAGCATTGGAGCACTACGGCGCGCCGGTTTATGTGCGCAAACAAATCGTGCACAACGTTCACGTGGTGTCCTCCTTGGAGGCCCGGGGCGCCGTCTTCGTTGAAGAGAATGAAGAAGTTCCCGAGGGTGCGCTGGTGGTCTTTTCGGCGCACGGCGTCTCACCGGCCGTGGTCCAATCAGCCGAGGACCGTGGCCTGCGCACCATCGACGCCACCTGCCCCCTGGTCACCAAGGTGCACAAGGAAGCTGTTCGTTTCGCCAACGAGGACTACGACATTTTGCTTATTGGCCACGACGGCCATGAGGAAGTTGAAGGCACGGCAGGGGAGGCGCCCGAGCACATTCAAATTGTGAACGGCCCGCATGAGGTGGACAGGGTTACTGTGCGCGACCCGGAGAAAATCATTTGGCTCTCCCAAACCACGCTCAGCGTCGACGAGACCATGGAAACCGTGCGCCTGCTCAAGGACAGGTTCCCCACCTTGCAGGACCCGCCCAGCGATGACATTTGCTACGCCACCACCAACCGCCAGGTGGCCATCAAAAAGATCGCCCCTCAGGCTGAACTGGTGATTGTTGTGGGCTCGGCGAACTCATCGAACTCCGTGCGCCTTGTTGAAGTTGCGCTGGAATACGGTGCCACAGCCTCCTACCGCGTGGACTTTGCCAACGAGATCGACGAAACCTGGTTTGAAGGCGTGGCAAGTGTTGGTGTCACCAGCGGCGCCTCAGTTCCGGAAATTCTTGTCCAGGACGTGCTGCGTCTGTTGGCGGACTACGGGTACGGCTCTGTTGAGGAAGTTGTCACGGCCGAAGAGGACATTTTGTTCTCCCTGCCCAAGGAACTCCGGGCAACCCTCAAGGCTGCCGGCGATCCCAGCTACCGGCTCGGCGCCAAGAGCAACAGCTAGCGCCAGCCTGCTGGGCGCTGGTCAGCTTGCAGTTTTGAGCCCCGGTTCCCCGTTGAATTCTGGAGCCGTGAGCATGCGCGGGGTGCTTTCCACTTGGGCCGGCGAGTCAAGGGTTTTCGGGTCCATGGCATTGAGCTTGCGGGCCGTGGGAAGAACCCTAGCTTCCAGTGTGCCCACCAGCTTGTTGTACCTGTCCACGCTGGTTTTTAGTGAAACGCCCACGGCTGAAACCGCTTCTCCCATGGTGCCCAGGCGCGAGTAGAGCTGGGCCGAGAGCTCAAAGAGTTCCTTGGCACTTTCAGTGAGCACATCCTGCCGCCACGTGAAAGCCACAGACTTCAAGATGGCCAGCAAGGAGATGGGTGACGCCAGCACCACATTCTTGCTCATGGCGTAGTCCAAGAGTTCCGGATCGGCTATCAGTGCAGCGGACAGAATGGACTCCACGGGGACAAAACAAATCACCAATTCGGGGGAGTTCTTCGCCGAAGTCCAGTACTGCTTGCTGCCCAGGGCATCAATGTGGGCTTTGACCGCTTTGGCGTGGCGAGCCAAGTGTTGCTGGGTTTCGGCGCTGTCTGTGGTGCCGGCGTCGTGGGCGTTAAGGAAGGAAGTCAGCGGAACTTTGGCATCGAGGACCAACTCCTTGCCGCCGGGGAGCCGGACCACCATGTCGGGGCGGTGAACGCCGTCGTCGGTATTGGTGTGAACCTGCTCCTGGAAATCCACGTGGGCCAGCATCCCAGCGGCCTCCACCACCCGGCGCAACTGCACCTCGCCCCACTTGCCGCGGGTGCTATTGGAGCGCAACGCTGCAGCAAGGGATGAGGTGGTGGCCAACAACTTGGCGTCGGCATCCTTGGCGTCACGCAATTGCTCGGCGAGCTGGCCGTACTGTTCAACACGGTCCCGCTCCAGGAGAGCGACCTGGCGCTGCACGGCATTGAGTTTCTCCGAAACAGGGCCAAGGGCCTGCAAAACGTTGGAGTCCGATCCCTGCTGTGCCGCCAATGCGTGATTTTGCGAGGCCAAAAGCCTGCGTTCGGCGTCGGCCGCGGCAAAATTCGCGTTCAACTCTGCCGCGCGGCTGTGCGCAGCATCGGCTTCCTCGGAGGCGCCGCGCAGCCTGCCCAGCAGCAACCACGCCACCACGGCTGCACCGAGCACAACCCCTGCCAACAACATCAAAATAGCTACAAGCCAAGCGGTTCCATTCATGAAACCACTTTCGCACGAGCCTCTGACATTGTGCATCTCGGGTCCTGATTTACGCCAGGGGGGCGGGGGGGGGGGGGGGGGGGGGGGGGGGGGGGGGGGGGGGGGGGGGAAAAAAGAAAAAAGAATAGAGACACAAAAGATAAACAAAAAAAAAAAAAAAAAA
>NZ_JBTNDH010000052.1:0-19966 GCF_054511095.1 Arthrobacter sp. TMN-49
TCAGCCTCGAGCAGGGCATTCCTTGGTACACGCCCAGCTACAGCATCGACCCCACCCAACGCCCCCGCCGCAACTTCTACCACCACGGTACTGCACGGAACTAATCACGCAGGCTGTGCCCGGACGGCCCTTAGTCGACGACCAGGCCTTTGCCCTTGCCGCGCTGCAGTAGCACGGGGGCAATCTCACCAAATCCGCGCACGTTTTCCTTGGGCAGCTGGGTCAGGATGAACCTGTCGTCGTTGGTCAGGGCCGAGGCGGTCACCGAGTCAACCAGTACGGTGCCCGGTTCGGCCAGGGAGGTCAGGCGGGCGGCCAGGTTCACCGTGGGGCCATAGATGTCGCCAAGACGCGACAGGACCCTACCCCACACCATGGCCACGCGGGCCTCGGGCAGGAAGTCATCGGAGGCCATGGCTTCGGCCAGGGCCAAGGAAATCTGGGCACCGGCAACGGGTGTTTCACAGTTGAACAGGACCTCATCGCCAATGGTTTTCACCAGTCGGCCACCACCAACACTGATGATCTCGGCGCAAATATTCTCGAAACGCTGCACCAGTCTGGCCAGGGTTTTTTCATTCATGCGTCGAGACAGGGAGGTGTAGCTGACCAGGTCGGCAAAACCAACAGCACGTGCCAAGGGCAGTGGCGTGTCATCTTCATCGCCCTCGCGCCCCAGCTCACTGGCTGCCAGCCCTTCCTCGGCACGCACCGCCAGGCGCTGAATACCGGCATTGAGCTGGCGCCGGTAGGAGTAGACCAGGAGCTCTTCCAACGGCGAAATCAGACTGGGCAGTTCCGAGACCACCGCGCGGCGGGCTTCAGCGTCACTGACACCGTGCTCCACCACCAAGTCCTCAACCAGTGCCTCGATCTGCCAGACTGCCATCCTGTCGGTCATTTGGCCAATTGAACGGGTGACGGAGATGGCTGTTTCCTCGGTCAACAAGCCTTCGCGGACCATGGTGACAACAATTTGCAGCGCCTCTTGATCGCGCTGGGTGAACGCCACATCCTCATCGCCCAGATTGGGGAAGCCCATGGCACGCCAAATTTTCCGTGCAGACAGCAGTGATACGCCAACTCCGGCGGCAACGTCGCGACGTTTGAGCGTCCGCTCGCCGCCCAACAGCTGTGTTTCCAGGGCCTTGGTTTGGTTGCGTGAGGCAGGAGGCAGCAGCGGCTCGGGCCGGTCAGTGGTCTCTTCCAAGCTGGCGCAGCTCCTTTTCTCTTATAAGTTCGTCACTAGCCTAGTCCCCTTGTTGGGGTGTTTGCTGAATGGCCGCTCTCATGGCGGCCGTCCAAGCCTGCTGGGTCTCACTGGCGAAGTCTTTCCAGGCCGGGACATCCTTAACGGTGCGCATCGCCCCGCGGTACATGTGCAGGTGCAGGTCCCCCGAGCCCACCAACTTTTGCCGCCAGTTTTGCACGGCGCGCACCTCTTGAATCTGGTCCAGGACATGGAATTGCGCGTTGCGACGCAGCGGCCCGTTACGCACCACCAGCCGCTGATTGGTCAGGACCAGGTGCGTGGAGAACCACCTCAGCGCCCGCCGCACCGGATAAGCCAACAACACCAGTAGCACCAGGACCACCACCACCACGATGGCCGGTTCGCGTAGTGGCCCGGCCTGCGGCGCCCATTCGGCGAAGGGTCCGGCCTGGAGCTTGGCCAGTGCGGCGGAGGCAGCAAGAATCAGCATGAGCCCCACGGTGATGGGCCAGAGAAGAACACGTGAGTGGGGGCGGGCGTCGAGGAGCACCTGCTCCCCCTCCTGCAACCAGCTACTACGCATATTTCAGCGTGCCATCGGATGCGGTGCGGCGCAGATGAATCACATCACCGGCGCTGACTGTGTGAACGGTTCCCGCGCCGTCGCGCAGCAACAAACTGCCATCGGCGCCCAGCGCAAGGGCTGTTCCCGCCAGCATGGTGCCGCCGGGCAGTTCCGCCCGGACGTCCTGACCCAGAGTGCTCATATAGTGTGCCGCCAGCTCCAGCAGACTGCGCCCAGCACTCAAGCTGCCACCACCTGTGCCACGCCCCAGGGGCGCCGTGGCGTCACCAGCTACGCCAACAAATTCGCTGTACAGGGCAGCAAATGCTTTCAAATAGGCGGGCAGCAGCAGGTTCCGATCGCGCGATTCCGGGCTGGCCCCCGCCAGCAGCAGTGAGGTGGCACGGTCGGTGGGGAGCTGGTCAGCGTTGGTGCTGACATTCACACCAACCCCCACCACCACGCCGGGTCCGCCCGGTGTGCCCGGCACCAGTTGGGCAAGAATGCCGGCCAGTTTGCGACCGTTCACCACCACATCGTTGGGCCATTTCAACACGGCGGGGACTGAAGTATGCGTGCGCAATGCTTCACACAATGCCACCCCGGCCAGGATGGACAGCCAGGCGTATCCCGTGGCGGCAAACGGAGGCGTGGTCCTGCCCGCAGCCGATAGGGCCTGCTCCGCCGGGCGCAGGAACACGCTTGAAATCATGGCTGACCCGGCCGGAACCACCCAGGCCCGGCCCAGGCGGCCCTTGCCGGCTTCTTGGGCGTCGGCAATTAAAACACTCAGATCCGGCCAGTGCTGATCCGGTGCCGCAGCACTAGTGGCCAGGTCCGTGTTGGTTGAGCCGGTGGTGCCAATGATTTCCACCCGGCCGAAGGGGCCGCCGGGGTGCATCAAGGCAGCCTTCAGCGCCTGCTGGTTAAGTGTCACTGCCGCGCCTGTCATGGCCCCAATCTTATCCGGCACAGCGGCAGGCTCCGCCGTGCCGGATCCGCGGCTGCGCGGCGGGGGTCACAGCGCGGTCAGCCACCATGGAGCTTGTGGTGGAAGAACCTGCGATTGTTAACGGCCGACTTTGTAGGGTTCCTACACACGCACGGCCGGACTACGTTACTAGAATGAACTTAGAGTTTGCCCTTTTGTGCGGTTCCTACTGCCAGGGCTGCCAGTTTCCACCTACTGAGCCGGAGTACCAATGAGCCACGACCTATCAACGACAGCAGGCAAAATTGCCGATTTCCGCGACCGGATGGCTCAATCAGAGAAGCCCTCGGGGGAAGCTGCCATTGAGAAGCAGCATGCCAAGGGCCGCAACACCGCCCGGGAACGCATTGACCTGCTCCTTGACCCGGACTCCTTCGTGGAGTTTGACGCCCTGGCAACGCACCGCTCCACAGCGTTCGGCATGGAAAAGAAGAAACCCCTGGGCGACGGCGTTGTTTCCGGCTACGGCACAGTCGATGGCCGCCTCATTGCCGTCTACAGCCAGGACTTCAGCGTCTATGGCGGCTCCCTGAGCCAGGTCAACGGTGAAAAAATTGTCAAGGTCCAGGAATTTGCCCTGCGCAACGGTTGCCCGGTTGTCGGCATTAACGACGGCGGCGGCGCCCGCATCCAGGAGGGCGTGGCCTCGCTGGCCATGTTTGCGGACATCTTCCGCAACAACGTGCACGCCTCGGGCGTGGTCCCGCAGATTTCCCTGATCATGGGCCCGTGCGCCGGCGGTGCGGCATACTCCCCCGCCCTGACGGACTTCGTTGTCATGGTGGATAAGACCTCCCACATGTTCATCACCGGCCCCGACGTCATCAAGACAGTCACCGGCGAGGATGTGGACATGGAAACCCTCGGCGGCGCGCGCCAGCACAACAGCACCACGGGCACTTCCACCTACCTGGCCACGGATGAGGCAGACGCCATCGAGTTTGTCCGCGAACTCCTTGACTTCCTGCCCTCCAACAACCTGGCCGAGGCTCCTGTCACCGACCATGACCAGGAGCTGGAGCTCGACGCCGGCGACCTCGCCCTGGATACGCTGATCCCCGACTCTGCCAACCACCCGTACAACATGCGTGCAGTGATCGAGCAGATCGTTGACGACGCCCATTTCCTGGAAATGCAGGCCCTGTACGCGCCGAACGTCATGATCGGCTACGGCCGCATTGAGGGCCACACCGTGGGCATTGTGGCCAACCAGCCCATGCAGTTCGCCGGCACCCTGGACATCAACGCCTCAGAAAAGGCTGCCCGCTTTGTCCGCCATTGCGACGCCTTCAACATCCCCATCATCACGTTGGTGGATGTCCCGGGCTTCCTGCCGGGCAAGGACCAGGAATTCCAGGGCATCATCCGCCGCGGCGCCAAACTCCTCTACGCCTACGCCGAAGCCACAGTGCCCAAGCTGACAGTCATCACCCGCAAGGCTTACGGCGGAGCGTACATTGTGATGGGCTCCAAGAAGCTTGGCGCGGACTTGAACCTGGCCTGGCCCACAGCCCAGATCGGCGTCATGGGCGCCCAGGGTGCCGTGAACATCCTGTACCGTCGCGACCTTGCCGCCGTGGAGGCCGACGGCGGTGACGTTGAAGCCCGCCGTACCGAGATTGTGCGCAATTATGAGGACGAGCTGCTCAACCCGTACCAGGCCGCCGAGCTTGGCTACGTGGACGCCGTCATCGCCCCCTCCGACACCCGCATCCAGCTCATCAAGGGTCTGCGGGCCTTGCGCGACAAGCGTGCCAGCCTGCCTGCCAAGAAGCACGGGAACATCCCGCTGTGACGGATACCCAGCCGGCTGCTGTCGAGACCCCGGCGGTCGAGCGCCTGCTCACAGTCACCAAGGGCGATCCCACTGCCGAAGAGCTGGCCGCTGTGACCGCCGTCGTGCTGGCCCTGCAAACAAGTGCCGGCGCGCCGGAGGCCAAGACTCCCACCAGGCATTGGTCCCGGCAGGCACAGTTGAAACTGCCGCCCAAGCCCGGCGCCGGTTCGTGGCGGCGTTCGGGGCGGTAGGCTCGGGGTATGACTTTGCCCACACAGCCCGTCACCCGGGCCACCACAGCCATAGATCAGCTTGCCAACGCTTACACCGAGACGCTTCTGGAGCTCGATCCGGGATTCGCCACGGCGTTGGGCCGGCCGGGGCGTGAAAGCGAGTACCGCGATCACTCCCCCGCCGGCTTGGCGGCGTCCGCGCAGGCAACCCGGGAGGCCTTAGCGGCATTGGCGGCGTTAGCACCGGCGGATTCCGTGGACACGGTGACCCTGCACGCCATGAAGGAGCGGCTGGGCCTTGAGTTGGAGCTCCACGAGAGCGGCTGGCTTTTGGCGGATTTGAACAATATTGCCTCCCCGGCGCAAGAGATTCGGGCCATTTTTGACCTGATGCCCACCGCCACGGTGACCGACTGGGAACATATTGCTGCCCGGCTGAACAATGTCCAAGGCGCCGTTGACGGGTACATCGCCTCCTTGCGGGCCGGTGCGCAGCGCGGCCTGGTGGCTGCCCGGCGGCAAGTTCTGACTGTCATCGAGCAGTGCGAACGCCATGCCGGACCCGAGGGCTACTTTGTGTCCCTAGCCACGACCGCCGGCCTCGAGTCCGCTACCACGGAGTCCACTGCACTCGAGTCCACTACCCCGGACGACGCCGGAGCAAGCCTCCCCGCCGACCTCGCCAACGCGTTGCTCGCCAACGCCGAGAGGGCGCGGGCAGGCTACGGCGTCTTGGTGGAGTTCCTGCGCGAGGAACTGCTGCCGGCAGCACCCGTGGCCGACGCGGTGGGGCGTGAACGCTACGCACTCGCGTCCCGGCAATTCCTTGGCGCAACCGTAGACCTTGAGGAAACGTACGCCTGGGGCGTGGCGGAACTGGCCCGCATCATTGCCGAGCAAGAGGCAGTGGCCGCCCTGATTGCCCCGGGCGCCTCCATTGCAGAAGCGAAGGCCGTGTTGAATGCCGACCCCGCCCGCGCCCTCCATGGCACGGAGGCGTTGACGGCGTGGATGCAGCAGCTCTCCGACACGGCCATGGCCGAGCTGGCCGGCACACAATTCGACATCCCGGAGGTCATGCGCGCCCTGGAGTGCCGTATTGCCCCCACCCAGGACGGCGGCATTTACTACACGGGCCCCTCGGAGGACTTCTCCCGGCCCGGGAGGATGTGGTGGTCGGTGCCCGAGGGTGAGGATTCCTTCACCACCTGGGCCGAAACAACCACTGTTTATCATGAGGGCGTGCCGGGCCACCATCTCCAAGTGGCCACGGCCATCTACCAGTCGGGGCTGCTCAACGACTGGCGGCGCAACGTGTGCTGGGTGTCCGGGCATGGCGAAGGCTGGGCGTTGTACGCCGAACGGCTCATGGATGATTTGGGCTACCTTGCCGATCCGGGCGAGCGGATGGGCATGCTCGATGGCCAGCGTATGCGCGCCGCCCGGGTGGTTTTTGACATTGGCGTCCACCTCCAGCTGCCCATCCCCGCCCTGTGGGGCACCGGGACCTGGACGGCTGAGGCGGGGATGGAGTTCCTGCGCGCAAACCTTGACATCTCCGCCGGTCAGCTGGAGTTTGAGTTCAACCGGTACCTCGGCTGGCCCGGACAGGCGCCGTCGTACAAGATTGGTCAGCGGCTCTGGGAGGACATCCGTGACGCGCGGACCCTGCGCGACGGCGACGCCTTCTCACTGCGCGACTTCCACACCCGGGCCTTGAATCTTGGCTCGGTGGGTCTTGACACCTTGCAGATGGCCCTGCTCCAGGCGTAGCTGCGCCCGGTGGGGCAAAAAGGACGGTACTCGCGTAATAAGCCGGTGGTAGAACGCCATCTTTTTACGTGAGCGCCGTCCTTTTGCGTGAGCGCCGTCTCTTTCCCTCCGCGGCGTCCGCAAGCCGCGTATCAATCAACTTTGCTATGCGTAGCACGGGGAAACACTAATTTCGGCATGTTATTGTTCCGCACCTACGGTGGGTGCATGACTTCCACAGCGAGCACTGCCAAAGTGTCCAAGCTGCCCCGCTGGGCCAGCTCCTTCGGCGTACAAATCATCGCCGGTCTTGTTGCCGGCCTCATTCTGGGCTTGATGGCCCGCCAGCTCGGCGGCGACCCGGAGACCGACCCCAATGGCCTTGTCACCACCCTGAGCACGGTCGGTGACAGCTATATCTCTATCCTGAAGGCCGCTGTTGTGCCGTTGATCTTCACAGCAGTGGTTTCCTCCATCGCCAACCTTCGTGAGGTCACCAACGCGGCGCGCCTGGCCTGGAACACCCTACTGTGGTTCGCCATCACCTCCTTGATCGCCGTGACCATCGGCATCACCCTGGGTGTCTTGTTCCAGCCCGGGGCGGGCACCGGCACCTCCACGCCGTCGGAATACACCGGCAAGTCCGGTGACTGGTGGGCCTTCCTCATTGGCCTGTTCCCCTCCAACTTCTTGGGTCTGAGCGCTTCCACCAAGGTCGCCGAGTCGGGCGCCCTGACCACGGGCCTCAATTTCAATGTCCTGCAGATCCTTGTCATCGCCATTGTGGTTGGTATTGCGGCCCTGAAGGTGGGCAAGGCGGCAGATCCGTTCCTGAAGCTCAACGGTTCAGCCTTGGCCGTGATCCAGAAGGTGCTGTGGTGGATCATCCGCCTGGCGCCCATCGGAACTGTTGGTTTGATCGGTTACGCCGTGGCCACCTACGGCTGGACCACTATTGGCTCGCTGGGCAAGTTCACCCTTGCCATCTACCTTGGCTTGGCGCTTGTCTTGTTTGCTGTGTACCCCGTGCTGATCAAGACCCACGGCCTGTCCATCAAGCAATACTTCTCAGGTGTTTGGCCTGCCGTTCAGCTGGCCTTCGTTTCACGCTCCTCCATCGGCACCCTGCCGCTGACCCAGCGCGTGACCGAACGCAACCTTGGCGTTCCGCGCGCCTACGCCTCCTTTGCCGTGCCGTTGGGTGCCACCACCAAGATGGATGGTTGCGCAGCGATCTACCCGGCCATCGCAGCCGTGTTTGTGGCACAGTTCTTCGGCATCCAGTTGGATCTCGGCCAGTACCTGCTCATTGTGTTGGTCTCCGTGCTGGGCTCAGCGGCCACCGCCGGCACCACCGGCGCCGTCGTCATGCTCACGCTGACGCTGTCCACGCTGGGACTGCCGCTGGCCGGTGTGGGGCTGCTGCTTGCCGTCGACCCCATCCTGGACATGGGCCGCACAGCTGTCAACGTGGCCGGCCAGGCGCTGGTACCCACCATCGTCGCCAAGCGCCAGGGCATTCTGGATGAGGAACTGTACAACATGCCCCGCAACGGCAACCCGTTCACCGATGACGCCGATGACGCGCTGGCCGAGCTGAATACGAGCGACGACGCCGCTGACCTTGAGCCCAAGCGCCAAACCGCCAACGCTTAAGCGCCCGGCGGTGGCGCCGCTTTCGAGGCGGCCCGCTAGCTGGCTGGTCAAAACTCCCGCCCCGGCGGCGATCACTGGATCGTCGCCGCGGCGGGAGTTTTACATTCAGGAAGACCCCGTAGGATCGTGCGAGACAGTACAAAGCCCTACACAAAGGACTGCAATGATCATCGTCACCACCAACGACCTGCCCGGCTACAAGATCGACGCCATCTTTGGCGAAGTCATGGGCCTGACAGTGCGTTCACGCCACATCGGTGCACAGTTCACGGCCAGCTTCCGCGCCCTGGGCGGCGGCGAGCTGCCGGAAATGACCAAGGCGCTGTATGAAAGCCGCCAAGAAGTCGTGGCTCGCATGGTCAAGGAGGCACAACAAAAGGGTGCCAACGCCATTGTGGCCACCCGTTTTGACACCTCCGAAATGGGTGGCAATTGGACAGAGGTGTGCGCCTATGGCACGGCCGTGTACGCCATCCCGCTCGGCGAGGGCCAGCCGGGCGCCACGGGCCAGTCCGCCTACCTCGCCCAAAACGCCCAGGTACACATCCCCTCATAGTCCCTCGTGCACGCTGTGTGGCCGGCTGCTTGTTGCAGAAGACCCGCCACACAGCTTGCACTAAGTGCAAACTTGCACTTAGTGTAGAGATGTGAGTTCTTCTGCCCTTTCCACGCACCAGCACGTACCCGATCCGCAACCCTCCCGCCGCGAGCTGAACAAGGCCGCCACCCGGGATGCGATTGCCAACGCCGCCCTTGATTTTCTGCGCAAGAGCGAGCTCAGTAGCTTCACGGTGGACGACGTCGCCGCGGCTGCGGGTGTGTCACGACGGACCTTCTTCAACTACTTTTCCTCCGTGGAAGCAGCTGTTGCCAGTTTCACCCAAAACTACCTTGACCAGGTGATCGCCGAACTTGAGTCCAGACCGGCCCATGAGCCCCTGCTGGAGTCGGCCCAGATTGCGCTTTCGGCGGTGGGCAGCGCCCGCGACCTGGCCATCATGGCCGAGACGTTCGTGCTCACCCAAAACCCGCAGCTGGGCCGCTTCCAGCTCCAAGCCTGGGATGAATGCAGCCTCAAAATCACCGATATGGCCCGGCACCGCCTGCCGCCGGGCACCGATGAGCTCTATTTGCATGCACTTGTCGGCGCTGTTGTGGGTAGTTGCCGCGGCGCGTTCCAGGTGTGGTTTCAAGCACACGGCAACAACATCACGCCCGAGTCATTGACGCAATTGCGCAACTTCCTGGACAGCACCATCTCCCACATTCGCAACGGCTTCACGCACTAGAGTTCCAACCGGTCGGCGCGTTGCCTGCGCAGACATCAAGAGAATGGATGCACCATGGCACTTTGGCTCTATAAACTCGGACGGTTCTCCGCCCGACGCGTGTGGCTTGTGATCACCGCGTGGGCGCTCATCATGGGGGTGGTGGGCGGCGCGGCAGCATTGTTCATGGGCCCCATGTCCAACAACTTCCAGATTCCGGGCACCGAAACCCAGCAGATGGCCGACAAGCTTCAGGCCGACCTGCCCGAGGCATCCGGTGGTACGGGCTCGGTGGTGTTCACCACCAGCAACGGTGAAACGTTCACACCCGATCAGGAAAAGGCGATCACCGCCGCCCTGAAAACAGTGACAAGCGTCCCCACTGTCAAGGGTGTCATCGACCCGTTCCTGACGACTGCCCAGAAGGCTGACGGTGCCGCTCAGCTGGCTGACGGCGCCAGGGCGCTGGCTGCCGGGAAAGCACAGGCTGTCGCCGCCAAGGCCACGCTGGATGCCTCCGCGAAAAAACTCGCTGATGCGAAAACCCAGCTCGATGCCGGCCAGACCCAGCTGGATGCCCAAAAGACGCAGGTCGCCGGCGCCCCCGAAGCCGCCTTGGCCCCCCTTGTCGCCGCGCAGGCCCAGTTGGACGCTCAGCGCGCAGAATGGCAAAAGGGTATTGATCAGCTTGACGCCGGAATGGCCAAATATGAGGCGGGGCAGGCCACCTTGGCGGCCAAGCAGGCAGAGCTCACGGCAGGCCAGCGCACGGCCGATGCTGCGGCGGGCGTGCTCTTTGTCGCCGAGAACAACAAGGCTGCCATTGGCCAGATCCAGTTCACCGAGTCCATGAACGCGGTGACCCCGACCAACCGGCAGCTGGTCCAGGACAAGTTAAACACCTTGGACTCCAGCGCCGTCACAGTCTCCTACAGCAAGGAGATCACCGAGGACGTTTCACAGCTGTTTGGCATTTCGGAAGTGGTGGGCATTGCCGTGGCCGCTGCTGTCTTGTTGATCATGTTGGGCACCTTTGTTGCCGCGGGCTTGCCGCTACTCATGGCCATTGTTGGCGTTGGCGTGGGCGTGGGCGGGACGATGGCACTGACAACTGTCATTGAGATGTCCTCCATCTCCCCCATGCTTGCCTTGATGCTTGGCCTGGCTGTGGGCATCGACTACTCGCTGTTCATCGTCAACAGGCACCGCCAACAGCTCCTGGCGGGCATGGACATGCGTGAATCCATCGCCAAAGCCACCGGCACCTCGGGCAACGCAGTCACCTTTGCCGGCCTGACGGTTGTCATTGCCCTGGCTGCCCTGTCCGTCACCGGGCTGCCCTTCCTGGCCATACTGGGCCTGGCCGCCGCGGCAACCGTTGCCGTTTCCGTCCTGATTGCCTTGACACTGACGCCGGCATTGCTGTCCCTGATCGGCACCCGCCTGATCTCTCGGCGGGCGTGGGCCAAGAATGCTGCGGCCACGGCAAAGCACGACGCCACATTGGAAGGATTGGATGCCTCGGGGAAGGCTGCCGCCGATGAAGCCGCAGACATTCGAAGCAGCGCCAGGGGGTGGGGTGGCCTGGTCACTAAGCACCCCGTGGTGGCCCTCGTCAGCGCCGTCGTGGCCTTGGCTGTCATAGCCATCCCGGCGGCGGGTTTGCGCTTGGCGCTGCCCGACGGCGGCTCCGAACCCGTCGATTCCAGCGCCTACCAGGCGTACTCCATCACCGGCACGAACTTTGGCGAAGGCATGACCGGGCCCATTATTGTGGTGGGCTCGTTGCCGTCGGGCCTGGACAAGACCAGCGCCACCGAGCTGAACCTCGATGTTGCCGACCAGCTCCGGCAGGTTCCCAACGTGAAGGCCGCCGTTCCGGTCATGGTCAGCGATGACCTGCGCACGGCCGTCTACCAAGTGGTCCCGACCGAGGGCCCGGCCAGTGAAAGCACGGTCCAGGTGATCCACGAGCTGCGTGCGACGGGTGCCACCATCAAGGCCGACCACGACGTCTCCATCGGCCTGACAGGCCAGACGGCCGCCAACGTTGATGTCTCGGAGAAGCTGGGGGCGGCACTGCCGCCTTACCTGGCCATCGTCGTCGGACTTTCCTTGGTGCTGCTGATACTGGTATTCCGCTCCATCCTGGTGCCGCTGTTGGCAACAGCCGGCTTCCTGCTTTCCCTGGTGGCGGCGTTTGGCGGCGTGGTGGCCGTGTACCAGAGGGGCTGGCTCGGTGGCATCTTCGATGTGGCCAATCCTGGCGCGGTGCTGAGCTTCTTGCCGATCATTTTGATCGGCGTCCTGTTCGGTCTGGCCATGGACTACCAGGTGTTTATTGCCTCGGGCATGCGTGAGGCATACGCCCACGGGCAGGACGCCAAGCAGGCCGTGCGTACAGGCTTCAAGCATGCCGCGCCGGTGGTCACGGCCGCCGCGATCATCATGATCAGCGTGTTCTCCGGATTCATCTTCAGCCACCTGACCATGGTGCGCCCGCTGGGCTTTGCGCTGGCGTTTGGTGTCTTGATTGACGCGTTCGTGGTGCGGATGACCATCATTCCGGCCGCCATGCACCTGTTGGGCAAGACCGCCTGGTGGCTCCCGGCCTGGCTGGAAAAGATCCTGCCGGACGTGGATGTGGAGGGTGCCAAGCTGGCCACCCTCACCGACGTCCCTGCCGATGCGCAGGAGTTGAGCGAGGAACCGGAATCCGCGCACTAACGAGCTGCCGCCGGAGCATCCGGCAACGCTGACTGGACAGATAATGCCGCTTCCCACCGTGGGAGCGGCATTATCTGTCCAGTGACGAAGCTACGGGCGGCCCCATCCCCAGCTAGCTGGTCTATGCTGGTGATCTGCGGCACAAATATGGACGTAGTGGGCCGTTTCCATCATTGACGCTGTGGTTTTGGAGAGTTGATGCCCCCGACGCACCCCCTGCTTGCCGATCTGCCAGCCTTGCGGCCGTTGGTGCGCGAGTCGTGGCGGCGCTCCATGGACGCCCTGAGCACTCCCGCCGGGCTTGCCCCGCCCGTGGTGTGGGAAAGCAGGGAACTGGCCGAATTTCGCCGCGACCACCCCCTGGCCGCGATCATGCCCGTCATCACCAAATTACTTGTCGAGCCCAGTCACGACACCGGCCTGCTGATTGCCGTGGGCGATGAGCACGGGCGTTTGTTGTGGGTGGAGGGCGATTCCGCTGCCCGCCGCCACGGTGAGCACATCAATTTCGCCACGGGCGCCGACTGGTCCGAAACTGTTGTTGGCACCAGCGCCCCCGGCACGGCACTGGTGCTAGGCAAAAGCGTGCAAATTGTTGGGCAAGAACACTTCAACCCGGCCGTCCACGCCTGGAGTTGCACGGCGGTGCCCGTCTTCGACCCGGACTCGGGCTCCATCCTGGGCATTGTCGACATCACGGGCGGGCCCGAGGCCGTGGGCGCCAATACTCTTTCCCTGGTGCAGGCAACAGTGGCCGCGGCACAGGCCCAGTTGCGCATTCACCGCCTGGAGCAGCGGGTGGAGCGTGCGGCCCCCGTCAGCAGCTCCAACAAGCCGCTCTACCGCGACAGCCTGCAGATCCTGGGCCGGGACCAGGGCTTGTTGCATGTTGCGGGGGAGGCCCTGACGCTCAGTGAACGGCACACCGAAATCCTTTCCGTGCTGGCCCTGCACCCCGACGGGCTCAGCGCCGAGGAACTCAGCGACAAGGTCTACCCGGAGGGCACGTCGCTGACCAGCATCCGGGCCGAGATGGTGCGCCTGCGCAAACTGTTAATGTCCGCCGCCCCCACCCTGGTGCCCGGCTCCCGCCCCTACCGGCTGCCCCGGCCACTGGTGGTGGATGCCGAGCAGGTGCGCAACTACCTGGACCGTGGCGCGCACAGGCTGGCGCTGAACATTTATCGCGGCGAGGTCATGCCGCACTCGGGGGCGCCGGAGATTGAGGGCCTCCGCACCCGGCTGGGCATCCAGCTCCGTGAAGCCATTCTCAACGACGCCAGCCCCGAGGTGCTGCTGACGTACCTGCAACTTCCCGAAACAGCCGACGACGTCGAGGCCTGGCGCACAGCGCTGCGCCTCCTTCCGCCGCGCTCACCCAAGCGCTCCGCCGTCGTGGCTCATTTGGCAGCGCTGGAAGCCTAACCCCACTTAAACGCCACACTCAAACGCCCCCACCCGAACTGACCCGCAGAAAACGCCGAAAAACGTCGAGAAATCGACTTTTTTCGGCGTTTTCTGCGGGTCAGTTCGAGGGGGTGGCGGGCTGTACCTGCGCAGCCCGGTCCTGTGCGGCAGTTTTCCCCAAAAAGTACAGCAACAAACCACCCACAAAGATGATGGCAAGGCAGAGCAGTGGGCCGTGGAGATACAACGAGAGGTAAACCTCCGCCTCGTCGCTGAGCTGATTCGTCCTGTTCCACGACTCCCCGGACACCCCCGTGAGCCGATAGATCCTGGCCTGAGCCCCGATGACACCAAGGATGGCCACACCAACGGCCCCCAGATAGATATTCCAGCCACGCGTTCCGGCCATGGCCCGCAGCAACACGCAGCCTGCCACGAGGGTTCCCACCGTCAGGACTACTATCAGCGCGGCAAACACATTGATCAACCATTCATTCCCCATGCCTGTAAGTATATTGTTGGTTGATCTGTCAGTGACTGGCAGTCTGGTGTTGTGGCTTGGTTCGGGTGTGACTCACCCATGGAATTGCCTCCTCCGCTTGGTGTGAGTGCGCTGTCTTGGATATGTCCGCCCGGGCCGGGTTCAGCATCGGTTCTGTCTACTGCCCTGGCTTGATAGGAAGCCTGCCCGCCATGAACACTGGTGTGGCTCACTACAGACCTGCCAAGCGGTAACCCCTTTCGATGTTTCCCACGACTGACAGCAACCGTCGATATTGGAGGAAACATGAGCATCGTTGCCGAAAAATTCAGTTTCGTCGTAGGAATTGATACTCACGCAAAAACGCATACCTTCGCGATCATCAACACCATCACTGGTGAGGAAATCGCCAACGAAACCTTCCCTCTCACCGTTCCAGGAGGCAACCGAGCTCTTTCCTGGATACGACGACGTTCTCAGGGGACCACGGAGAACATTCTGCTGACGATGGAAGGTACTGGTTCCTATGGCGCCAAATTCCGGCAGCAGGCCACCGACGCCGGGTTTCAGGTCATGGAAGCACCCTTCCCGAACCGCAGGGTAGGGAGGTTTAGAGGCAAATCAGATGTCATCGACGCGGCGCGGGCTGTCCGCACCACGATGGGGATCCCTATCGAGAAAGCTAGAGATCCACGGGCCGATGGTGTCCAACTAGCTTTGCGGGTGTTGACGACTGCCAGGGCATCAATGTCTCGTGAACGTACGGCGGCGATCAATTCATTGAACACTTTGCTGCGAACGGTGGAGTTGGGAGTGGATGTGCGAAAAGCACTGTCAGTCACCCAGATCAATGCGGTGGCAGCTTGGCGGGAACGAGAAGAGGACTTCAGCTTGCAAATCAGCCGTCGCGAAGCAGTACGACTGGCGAGCCGAATCATCACGTTGACAGAACAACTGAGGCATATTCAGGCTGAACTTGAACGCCTGATACAGGCTGAACATCCCGAATTGCTGGAAGTTTTTGGTGTCGGCCCCGTCAACGCGGCGATCATTCTTACCGCTTGGTCGCATCCAGGGCGAGTTCGATCAGAGGCGGCGTTCGCAGCCCTGGCCAGAACCTGCCCGGTGCCGGCATCTTCGGGGAGCACAACCCGTTACCGACTCGATCATGAGGGAGCCCGCCAGCTCAATAAAGCGCTCCACACCATCGCTCTAAGCAGGATTCACTGGGACCAAACAACCAAGGACTACGTCGCAAACCGGACAAGCCAAGGCCGAACGAAGAAAGAAATCATCCGCAGCCTCAAACGCTACATCACCCGGCAGATCTACCGGACCCTAAGGTCAATCGTGCTACTTCCTTCCGGCGCCGCAAACGTCACGGAGGCCCTGTTGGTATGACAGCAGGACCGGTTTCAGCGGCTCCTAGTCGTGATTCCAGACCTTGATCGAGGACAGGAGCAGGAGCAGTACCAACAAGGGGATGAGGACCAAGGTGGGGACTACGCCCAAGAGCAACCCGCCGAGAATGGTTCCCGCAATAGATCCCAACGTCATCGTGACCAGGAACGGCTTGCTCTGACCCAGCACTGAGAAGCTTTGATCCCTACTAAAACGGGCGAAAGCAACGAGCATCGTTGGTAGTGAAACGGCCAGGGAAAGACTGCCGGCGATCTTAATATTGGTGCCAAAAAGCAGCACGATCGTTGGGATCAGCAGCTCACCCCCAGCAACACCCATGAGCGCAGCGACAACACCAATAAGGACCCCTGCAACCACGCCAAGGATCGTGCGCGGTATCGGGTCAATCATCGGCGGATCAATGACGAGGAAGTGCGTGACGAATAGAAGCCCTGCGATCAGGACCAATAGAACCGCAATGACCCGGAACAATGTCTTTGACTTGAGTCGGGTAGCCCAGTGCGCCCCGATCCATGCCCCGACAAGGCTCCCCGCCAGAAGATTCAGCACAATATACAAGTAAGGGGAAAGCTCTCCAAGGGGGACGGCGAACAGCCTGGCTGGCAGGGCCGTAATGACGACGATCAGGCTCATGGCCTTGTTCATAATGATGGCCTGTAGTGCAGCAAAACCGAACACGCCAATTAACAATGGCAGGCGAAATTCAGCTCCCCCCAAACCGATCATGCCGCCAAGGACGCCAACAGCCGCCCCCGCAAGGAAGACCAGCGGAAGAGAATGCTGTCGAGCCTGCCCGGGGGTTAGCAACGGCAATGCGGTGCTCTTCATGCTTGAAAAATATCAGCAACACCGCCGAGAGCGGTCTTCCTGAGCAACTAAGTCCAGAACTGTTGACATATATAGAAGGATCCCAGACTAGTGTGACCACAGCGCATGCAACGTGCGTGCAACGTTGCCGCACGTACTCTCATGGACAAGGACATCGACGTCCCCCACGCAGAGGAGTTTAGACAATGACTGTTTATGCACAGCCCGGCCAGCCCGGCGCCAAGGTCACCTTCAAGGACCGTTACGAAAACTGGATTGGGGGCGAATGGGTTGCTCCCGTCAAGGGCGAGTACTTTGAGAACATCACCCCCGTCACCGGCAAGGTATTTTGCGAGGTGGCCCGCGGCACGGCCGAAGACATTGAACTCGCCCTGGACGCCGCCCACAAGGTGGCCCCGAGCTGGGGGCAGACATCCGCCACCGAACGTGCGGCCATCCTGAACAAGGTTGCAGACCGGATTGATGAGAACCTGGAGCTCCTGGCCGTCGCGGAGTCGTGGGACAACGGCAAGGCCATACGGGAAACCCTCAACGCCGACATTCCGCTCGCGGCCGACCATTTCCGCTACTTCGCCTCCGTGGTCCGCGCCCAGGAAGGCAGCCTCACCCAGCTCGATGACGACACCACGGCATACCACTTCCATGAGCCGCTGGGTGTGGTCGGCCAGATCATTCCCTGGAACTTCCCGATCCTGATGGCCGTGTGGAAGCTGGCCCCGGCACTTGCTGCGGGTAACGCCGTCGTGCTTAAACCAGCGGAGCAGACGCCCGCCTCCATCCTTGTCCTGATGGAACTGCTGGCAGACATCCTGCCGGCAGGGGTCATCAACGTGGTCAACGGCTTTGGGGTGGAGGCCGGCAAGCCGCTGGCCTCCAGCAAGCGCATCCGCAAGATCGCGTTCACCGGCGAGACGACCACGGGCCGGCTCATCAGCCAGTACGCGTCCCAGAACCTGATCCCGGTCACGCTGGAGCTGGGCGGGAAGAGCCCGAACATCTTCTTCGAGGACGTCATGGCGAAGAACGATGCGTTCTACGACAAGGCGCTGGAGGGTTTCACCCTCTACGCCTTCAACCAGGGCGAAGTGTGCACCTGCCCGTCCCGCGCGCTGGTCCAGGCCTCCATGTATGAGGCGTTCATGGCCGACGCCGTGGCCCGCACCGAAGCCATCATCCAGGGCAACCCGCTGGACACCGACACCCAGATCGGCGCCCAGTCCTCCAACGACCAGATGGAAAAAATCCTCTCCTACATTGACATCGGCAAGCAGGAGGGCGCCAAACTGCTCACCGGCGGCGAGCGCAACATCCTCCCCGGGGATTTGGCTGGCGGTTACTACGTCACGCCCACCATCTTTGCGGGCACCAATGACATGCGCATCTTCCAGGAGGAGATCTTCGGGCCCGTCCTGGCCGTCACCACCTTTGACGACTACGCCGACGCCCTGCACATCGCCAACGACACCCTCTATGGTCTGGGCGCTGGTGTCTGGTCGCGCAACGGCAACGTGGCCTACCGGGCAGGCCGGGAGATCCAGGCCGGGCGCGTGTGGGTCAACAACTACCACGCCTACCCCGCGGGTGCTGCGTTCGGCGGCTACAAGTCCTCCGGCATTGGCCGCGAGAACCACGCCATGATGCTGGACCACTACCAGCAGACCAAGAACCTGCTGGTCAGCTACAGCGAGGACAAGCTGGGCTTCTTCTAACCCCTACCGGGCGACGCTATCGCAGCAATGGTGTGATTTCACCGAACGCTATCGCACCCTATTCCACGCACGACGCCGGGCACCGCCAGCAGGTGCCCGGCGCACCCCCGCTAACCAGCAGCACTTTTACGAAAGAGAATTTCATGACCACCATGCATGCAGCAGTTGTCAAAGAGTTCGGCGCACCCCTCAGTGTTGAGGAGTATCCGCTACCCACCCCCGGACCGGGCCAGGCCCTCGTGAAGCTGATTTCCAGCGGCGTCTGCCACACGGACCTGCACGCGGCCGAGGGCGACTGGCCGGTCAAGCCCAGCCCGCCGTTTGTGCCCGGCCACGAAGGGGTGGGCGACGTGGTGGCCCTGGGCGAGGGCGTCACCTCCCTGGCCATTGGGGACCGTGTGGGCAACGCCTGGTTGTGGACCGCGTGCGGTGACTGTGAATACTGCCGCACCGGCTGGGAGACGCTGTGCGAATCCCAGCAAAACGGCGGGTACAGCGTTGACGGCTCCTTTGGGGAGTACATGCTGGTGGATGCCGAGTTCGCACCGCGCATCCCCGAGGGCGCCGACCCCGTGGAGATCGCCCCCGTACTGTGTGCCGGGGTCACCGTCTACAAGGGCCTGAAAATGACCGAGGCCCGCCCGGGCCAGTGGGTTGTCATCTCCGGCATTGGCGGGCTGGGGCACATTGCCGTCCAGTACGCCGTGGCCATGGGGCTGCGCGTGGCCGCCGTGGACGTTGCCGAGGACAAGCTGGCCCTGGCCCGCAAGCACGGCGCCGAGATCACCGTCAACGCCCGGGATGAGGATCCGGTGGAGGCCATTCAACGCCAGATCGGCGGCGTCCACGGCGTGCTCGTCACAGCCGTTCACCCGGCAGCGTTTGGTCAGGCCATCGGGATGACCCGCCGCGGCGGCACCATCGTGTTCAACGGTCTGCCGCCGGGTGACTTCCCGGCCCCCATCTTTGAGGTTGTCCTCAAGGGCCTGACCATCAGGGGGTCCATCGTGGGCACCCGACAGGATATGGAGGAGGCCATCGACTTTTACGCCCGCGGCCTGATCCACCCCACCGTCTCCACCCGCAGCCTGGGCGAGATCAACGAGGTCTTCGCCGAGATGAAGGCAGGGGCGATCGACGGCCGCGTCGTCATCGCCTACTAACCCCTCCCGGAACGCTATCGCAGCAATGGCGCATTTTTAGCCGACGCTATCGCAGCAATGGCTGGTTTTTCCGGAACCCTATCGCACCTTTCCCGGGTTCGACGGCGGCAGCTCACCTTCGACGTAAAAAGTGAGCTGCCGCCGTCCCACCTGGGGAGCAGGCGCCAACCATGTTAAGGAGCACTTCCATGGACCCCACCCCCGCAACTCTGGATGCCGCCATCACCATCCCGGGCGAGACCCACTCCCGGGTTGCCTTGAGTGGCACGGCCGTGGAACTGCTGCAAAAACTGTGGGGCATCCACGGCCCGCTCATGTTCCACCAATCCGGGGGCTGCTGTGACGGCTCCTCCCCCATGTGTTATCCGGCGGGCGAGTTCATCACGGCCGAGGCGGACATCCTGCTGGGCCTGTTCCAGCTCCCCGAATGCGGTCCCGTGGAGTTTTGGATGTCCCGGGAACAGTTCAACTACTGGTCCCACACGCACCTGAGCGTTGACGTGGTGGCCGGGCGTGGCAGCGGCTTCTCCGTTGAGGCGCCCGAGGGTAAACGATTCCTGATCCGTTCCCGCCTGGTGGACGGTTTTGTGCCCACGCCCTCACCGTGACTTCGATGTGTGTCGCAGCTGCTGGACAGAAATCGGCAAAATCAGCACCATTTCGTCCTGTTATGTCGCATACCTTATTGGACGGTTCTGTCTCGGACCTTCGTAGACACTATGTCTCATACCCTCGTGGACAGTTGAGGGGTTTTGCTTGTGAGTTGTGAGTAAA
>NZ_JBTNDH010000053.1:0-18863 GCF_054511095.1 Arthrobacter sp. TMN-49
CCCCCCCCCCCCCCCCCCCCCCCCCCCCCCCCCCCCCCCCCCCCCCCCCCCCCCCCCCCCCCCCCCCCCCCACCCCCCCCCCCCCCCCCCGCCGTCGTACGTCCAGTGGTGCCGGGCGATAAATCGCGCAGCCACAGAATTCCAGACTGCAACTGATGGTGGCGAATTCGCCTCGAATTCTCGCGTCGGCTGCGGGTTCGACGGGTGAACCCCCGGCCGGAATAGCCGGTCGATGTCAGGCCGTGAGCGTTGCCTTGAACTTTTCCATGGCCTCAGTGGCGGGGTAGTTTTCCTCAACGAACTCGGATTCGGTGCCGGAGCGCAGCACCCATTCACCCGTCTCAACCGCCGTGAGCTGGGCAACCACCGGCTCGGTGCCCGTGCGCAAGCGTCGCAGAACAGCCGTGGCAGGCAGACCTTCGGCAGCGCCAACCAGGTACTCATGACTCAGATGCAGGGCCAGTTCCAGCATGGCCGGGCCGGATTCGATGGGCTGAATCTCGTGCACCCCGTAGGGGCTCAAACTGAGCAGGATGGCGCCAACGTTGGAACCCACGGTGAAGAGCACGTGGCTGGTGGTTGGTGTGGTCAAGGAGATTTCCAGCCACTCCTGGGCCTGGGACAGGACCGAACCCACCACCGCGCACTTCTCCACCGGAACAATCTTCTCGCCCTGAAGCTCCGCCAATCCACGCACCATCAAGGTGGTGATTCCTGCGTTGGTGAACAGTTCGTTGTCGCTGTGCTGGTCCAGCCGGAACAGGCCAAGCGTCACCGCCGCCGACTCCGTGGGGGTCATTGCCAGCAAGCCCAGCAATTCGTGGTCGGTCATCCGCAATTCTGTGTCAGTCATCATCCCAGCCTACAGAAACGGCCGTTGTTCGTGGTGCACCGCCGCTGCCACGATGACTGCGGCCAAGGCTGCCGGCGCTACAATCAACGCATGCCCAGCAACTATGATCCACACACCGAATACTCGCATTGGGACGCCGGGCTCTGGACCCGTGTGTTCGCTGCCTCAGGGACACAGAACCCCTTCACCAAGGCACCTTTCACGGAGGCCATGCTGGCGGGCCTGGCTGGCGGGATCGGCTTCATGATCTTCACTTTCGAGTACAAGGAAACCACCACCGCCTCGATCGTCACCCGCTTTCACCCCGGCCCCTACACGGAGAATTTGTTGCGCCGCAGTGGTGCCAACGTCAATATCCAGCAGACAGGCAGCGCCACGCTGGCCCAGGCGCGGCTGGACGCTGCGCTGGAAACGGGCGTTCCGGCCGTGGTGCGGCTGGTGCGCGGGAAACTGCCGTGGGTGGCCCAGGGCGGGCCGGCGGACATGGACTCGATGGATGTCGCCGTTGTGGCTCGTGACGGCGCAGACTACCTGGTGGACGACGGCGGCGGGCGGCTGGAGCGGATAGCCTCCGAGGCGCTGGCGCAGGCGCGCGGCTCCCGGAAGGCGGACAAGCACTGGCAGGCCCATGTGGTGCGGGGGAGCGGGGCAGAGCTGGCGGGGGATGTCTTGACTGCCGCTGTGGTGCGTCAGGCGATTGCCGAGACTGCCCGGGCGCTGTTGTCGCACCAGGCGCCGCCGGGTATTCCATCCGGCTATGCCAAAAACTTCGGCATAGTGGGTATGGCGCAGTGGGCCGAACGGCTGCGGGACACCTCCACCAACCGTGGCTGGGCAAGGATCTTTGGCGACCCGCAACGCTCGGTGGCGGGCTTGGACATGTTGCATGGCCTGCTGGCAGGTAAGCGGTTTAGCGGTCCCGGCGCCCTGCGGCCGTTGTATGCGCAGTTTTTGCAGGAGGTGGCGATGCTCGGGGTCGATGCTGCCGGCGTCGTACTCTCCGAGCCCGCCCTGCGAGATGCCGCCACGCAGTACCAAGCACTGGGTGAGCGCTGGGATGAGCTGACCATGCTGATCGGGCGGGATGAGGAACCGGACTTTGCTGCCATGGCCGCGGCGGTGGAGCGGATTGCGGAGCTGGAGGCGGCGGCAGCACTGGCAGCCCAAACGTCCGTGGAATGAGAGGTTTAAGGGCTCCGGTGCTCGCTGCTATAGGCTAGGGGCGTGACTTATGAGATTGAGATTGGCCGTGGAAAGCGTGGACGCCGCGCATATTCGTTGGATGAGATTTCGATTGTGCCGAACCGGCGTACTCGCGATCCCCAAGATGTGTCGGTGAAATGGCAGATCGACGCTTACCAGTTTGAGGTGCCCGTCATCGGTGCACCCATGGATTCGGTGATGTCCCCGGAAACAGCCATTGCCTTGGGCAAATTGGGTGGCCTGGGCGTGCTGGACCTGGAAGGCCTGTGGACTCGCTACGAGAATCCGCAGCCCGTGCTGGATGAGATTGCAACGCTGGAAGGCTCGGTGGTTGACCCCGAGACCACCCGCCGGTTGCAGGAGATCTACAGCGCACCGATTCAGGCAGAGCTGATCACCATCCGCCTGGCGCAGATTCGTGCCGCCGGCGTGACGGTTGCCGGCTCCCTGACGCCGCAGCGCACCCAGGAGTTCTACAAGACTGTCATCGCGGCAGGCGTGGACATTTTCGTGATTCGTGGAACCACCGTTTCTGCCGAGCACGTGTCCAAGACCACCGAGCCGTTGAACCTCAAGCAGTTCATCTACGAACTCGATGTCCCCGTCATTGTTGGCGGCGCGGCCGGTTACACCTCGGCTCTGCACCTGATGCGCACAGGCGCGGCGGGTGTCCTGGTGGGCTTCGGTGGCGGCGCCTCCACCACCACCAGCCGTGCCTTGGGTATTCGTTCGCCCATGGCCAGTGCCATCTCCGACGTTGCAACGGCCCGCCGCGACTACATGGATGAGTCCGGTGGACGGTACGTACATGTGATTGCCGACGGCGGCATGGGTTCCAGCGGTGACATCGTCAAGGCCATCGCCATGGGCGCGGACGCCGTCATGCTCGGGGCTGCCTTGTCCCGGGCCGCCGAGGCGCCCGGCCAAGGGTGGCACTGGGGTGCAGAAGCCCACCACCAGGAACTGCCGCGCGGCCACCGCGTGAAGATGGACACCGTGGGAACCCTGGCAGAAGTGCTGTACGGCCCGGCACATCAGGCTGACGGTACCTCAAATCTGATTGGCGCCCTGCGCCGCTCAATGGCCACCACGGGCTATTCAGACCTGAAGGAATTCCAGCGGATTGACGTCATCGTCTCCCCGTAGCTGTGTGGAGTTCACGTGCCCCGAGCTTTGGTTCGGGGCACTTGAGCGTTAACGTGGGCCACGCCACGATCCCCTTGGCCGGGCCCCGCATGCGACTAGACTGGAGGCAGGTTTTTTCACGACCAGCCATGAAAGGTACTGATGACATCGGGTTCGCTGGAACGCTATGAAACAGAATTAACCAACCCCAACTTGGTTATTTTGGAAATGGTAGCCGACTCGAAAGAGGACGCGGCCGCCCAACTTGCCGCAAAACTTTTTGAGAACGACCGGATCTCTGATCTGGACGGTTTCTTGCGTGACGTCAACGCACGCGAGCATCAGATGGCGACGGGCCTGCCCGGTGGGATTGGCCTGCCGCATGCGCGCAGCGAATTCGTCAACGAAATCTCCATCGCCGTGGGCATCACCAAGTTTGATCACAGCCTCGATTTTGGTGCCGTGGACGGTCCAGCCACGGTGATTTTGCTCATTGCCACGCCAGCTAGCTCCTTCTCCGCCCACTTGGAGGTGCTGGCCACGCTGGCCAGGTCCTTGTTCAAGGAAAACTTCCGGGAATCCTTGCGCCGAGCCCACGACGCCGAGGTTATTGCCGAGCTCATCAACTCCTCCTTGGTTTTCTTCGACCACTAATCCCCACGCCCTCCCACCGCTCGCAAGCTCGTGGCGGGCCCCTCGGGCGCGGGGGCCCACCACGCCCTCCCTGCCTGTGGTTTCCGGCTGCATTCGTTGTTCTACACGGTGACGAAGTAAAGTTGAATGGTGTTGAAAACTGCCGTTAAGCCCAAATGGATAGCTGCGCTGGTTTTCGCGTTGGCCGTCTCCGCCGTCTTAGTGCTGCTGAGCCAGTGGCAGTTCTCCCGCTCGTTGGAAAAAGACGTGGCGCCGCCCACGGTGACCGAAAAGGTCCAGCCACTGCTGAAGATCATGTCCCCCGGTGAGCCCATGACAGGCGATCTTGAAGGACAGTTGGTGACCACCAGCGGCCATTTTGACCCGGCGCGACAAGTTCTGGTGCCCTCGCGCATCCAGGACGGCAATGTTGGTTATTGGGTTGTCAATGCCTTTGTGGTGGATGGTGCGCCCACACTCAGCGGAGTGGCGGCCACGAAGGAAGTCGTGATTCCCGTTGCCCGCGGCTGGGTTGCGTCCCCCGACAATGCCCCCAGTGCCCCCGACGGCACCGTCCAGCTTGAGGGCCGGCTGCTGAACTCAGAAGGTCCCGTGCTGGCCCCGGATTTGCCGGCGGGCCAGGTGAGCGCACTCTCCAGCGCCGAGCTGACAAATATTTGGAATGTGAGCACCTACGCAGCATTCGTGGTGTCCCATCAGGAACTGATCGACGGTGCGGACGTTGGCGCCTCGGCCCAGTCCTCGGGTCTACTGCCGATTACCGTCACGGCCACGGACCAAAACGACAAGATCAACTGGCTGAACATTTTCTACGCCATTGAATGGGTAGTGTTTGCCGGCTTTGCACTTTTCCTGTGGTGGCGTTTGGTGGCTGATGACTACCGCCGCGACCAAGACGCGCTCTTCGACCTGGAGTACCCGGACGACGACGAGACCCCCGATGAAGATACAACTAAAGAGGTAACAAAGTGAACGAGTCCAAATCGGGTGACACCCAGGCATCCCCAACGACGCCGGCAACGCCGAAGCGACGTTTTGGTGGCACTCCCGCACAGATTATGACTGCCCTGACGTTCTACAAGGTGCTGGCCTACGCAACAGGTGCCATGCTCTTGCTGCTGGTGATTGAGCTGGTGCTCCGTTACGCCTTCGGCAGTGTTCTGGTTGCCGGTGGCACCAACGCCATCACAGGCGCATCCCACGGCTTGGGCCTGGTGAACGTTGACGGTGGCGCCATGGCGGTCACCGGCGGCGTGAACTTGTCCACCATGGTGCTGATTGTGCACGGCTGGATGTACGTTGTGTACTTGATTGCCGACTTCCGTCTGTGGACACTCATGCGCTGGCCGTTTGGCAAGCTAGTTCTCATTGCTCTGGGCGGCGTGGTGCCGTTCCTGTCCTTCATTGTTGAAGGCAGGGTTCACAAGGAAGTGCTGGCAGAGGTTGCCGCCAATCCAAAGGCCGGCAAGCGCTACTAGAGCCGACGGCGCAACGCCCCGGCAGCGCCTCCCCGACGCTGCCTTCCCAAGCGCCTTCAGACGCTATCGCAGCAATGGTCGGTTTTTTCAGAACGCTCTCGCATTTGCTGCGAGAGCGTTCTGGATTTAAGCACCATTGCTGCGAGAGCGTCGGGGAAATGTGAGGTGCTGGTCACTCAAAGAGCGGCTCCGCGCCAAGGTGGCTGCGGTGTGGGTTAAGATTGAGGGGTGACTAATCCCGCTACGGCCCAGACTTCCCAGAAGCCCGTCCTGGTTGTGGACTACGGAGCCCAGTACGCCCAGTTGATTGCGCGCCGCGTGCGTGAGGCCAATGTGTACTCGGAAATCGTGCCGCATACCTATACAACTGCGCAGTTGCTGGCCAAAAACCCAGCTGCCATCATTCTCTCCGGTGGACCATCAAGTGTCTACGCAGAGGGCGCACCCAATGTTGGTGCCGACCTGTTCGAAGCCGGCATCCCGGTCCTCGGTATTTGCTATGGCTTCCAAGCCATGGCTGCTGCCCTGGGCGGTATCGTCGCTGAAACTGGCATGCGCGAATATGGGGCAACAGAGGTTGCCCTTGTTGGCGCAAGCCGCTCCATCCTCAGCTCCACAGGGGACGTGCAAACCACCTGGATGAGCCACGGTGACAGTGTTCAGCAGGCACCCGAGGGCTTTGATGTCCTCGCGTCCTCAGCTGGTGCACCCGTTGCCGCCTTTGCCAACGAGGAAAAGTGCCTCTTTGGTGTCCAGTGGCACCCCGAGGTCAAGCACTCCGAGTTCGGCCAGACCGTGCTGGAGAACTTCCTGTTCAACGGCGCCAAGCTGGAAAAGAACTGGACCGCCAACAGCATCCTTGACGAGCAGGTTGAGCGCGTCCGCGAGCAGATTGGTGATGCAAAGGTCATTTGCGGCCTTTCCGGCGGGGTTGACTCAGCCGTTGCCGCTGCCCTGGTGCAGCGCGCCGTGGGTGACCAGCTCACCTGCGTATTCGTCAACCACGGCCTGCTCCGTCAGGGCGAGGCCGAGCAGGTGGAGCTCGACTTCGTAGCATCCACCGGCGCCAAGCTGTACGTTGCCAACGAGCAGGACCGTTTCCTGAACGCCCTAGCCGGTGTTTCCGATCCGGAGACCAAGCGCAAAATCATTGGCCGCGAATTTATCCGCGCCTTCGAGGAAGCAGAACGCGCCATCATGGCCGAGGCTGCCTCCGAAGGCGAAGAGATCAAGTTCCTGGTTCAGGGCACCCTGTACCCGGACGTTGTGGAATCCGGCGGTGGTGAAGGCGCAGCCAACATCAAGAGCCACCACAACGTTGGCGGACTGCCCGAGGACCTGCGCTTTGAGCTCGTTGAACCGTTGCGTGCCTTGTTCAAGGACGAGGTCCGTGCGGTTGGTGCCGAGCTGGGCTTGCCCGCGGAAATCGTTGGCCGCCAGCCGTTCCCCGGCCCCGGCTTGGGTATCCGCATTGTCGGTGAAATCACCGGCGAACGGTTGGAACTGCTGCGCCAGGCTGACGCCATTGCCCGCGCCGAGCTCACAGCAGCCGGCCTGGACAACGATGTGTGGCAGATGCCCGTAGTGCTGCTCGCCGATGTGCGCAGCGTTGGCGTCATGGGCGATGGCCGCACCTACGGTCACCCCATTGTGCTCCGTCCGGTGTCCTCCGAGGACGCCATGACGGCCGACTGGTCACGCCTGCCGTACGATCTGCTGGCCAAGATCTCCAACCGAATCACCAATGAGGTGGACGGTGTAAACCGCGTCGTTCTGGACGTCACGTCCAAGCCACCGGGAACCATTGAGTGGGAGTAATCCCCGCAGGACCACTGGGGAGTACCGAAAAAGCTGCTTTTCTGGCTTTATTTGGCGCTCCCCAGTGTGCCGAGCAAGCATTAAAAGGCTAGGGGCGATAGCCTAAATTGCATGTCAGTATGGTCAAGACCGTTTCGCTCAAGTGCAGAGAAGAAGGCACCCGTGTCTGAAGTTGCAAGCCTCAATGCGAGTTCAGGCGAACTCCAAACCTGGCTTGCTGGATTGGATTCCTATTCCGGTGCCGACACTGCCCTTGCCTTCGTAAAAACCGAGCATGGCAGTATCAGCCTCACGCACGCCCACCCCTCGGGACTGGCGCAGCTTCTGGCTGGCCGCAAAACCCGACTCTCCACCCTGATTCGTGAACCCGAACAGTATGCAGCGGCCAAACGTGCTGCTGCCGCCCTGCGGGCCAAGATCTTTGAGCTCAGCACCGATCGCGGGATCGACGTCGGATACCTCGCCGCCGGGATGGCCCGCTGGTCCTCCCTGGGGGATGAAAAAAACCAGGTCAACGCACCCGTGCTGCTGGCCGCCGTGGCGCTGACTGTGCGCCCGGGCCAGGACGACTACGAGCTTCAACTCATGGAGCAGGCGCAGATCAACCCTGCCTTGGTCAAGCACCTGAGCGAGCACACCAACATTCACGTTGATGCAGCTGCCCTGGGACGCTTGGCGTACAGTACGGCACGCTTTGATCCCACCCCCGTACTGGATCGTGTGCGGAACATGCTGGCACCCATTTCGGGATCCAGCGTGGAGCACGAACTAGTGGTTTCCAGCTTTGGCTTCCTGAGCGATAACCTGTCCGACCCGGCACTGTTGGCTGGCAGCGACCTGCTGGAGCTATTGCAACGCCACAGTGGCGACGACGTACTTCCGGTTGAAGTGAAGCCTGACTATTCCCGGTTCACCCCCTTGGACGACCGTCGCCCGGAAGATGAAATTCTGGTGCGCGACGCCGATCCGCAACAACAATACGTGTTGGACTTGGTCCGTGCCGGCGATTCGGTGCTGGTCTCCACCCCTCCCGGAACCGGGCAAACCCAAACAGCCATTAACGCCATCGCCCAGTTGGTCCACGACGGCAAGAGCGTCTTGGTGGTGGGTGAACGCCGCGGCACGCTGAACGAGCTGGCACAAATCCTCACGGCGCATGATCTTGACTCGCTGTTGCTCCAGCTCAGCGCCCAGAGCGGGCCGCAACAAATCAAATCCCAGCTCATTCGGGCCATCACACGCAACGAAAAAGCTGTTGAACCCAATCTGAGCAACCTGTATGCGACGTTGGTTGATCACCGGCACCAGTTGGTGGATCATGTGGCCAGTCTGCACAATGTCCGCGAACGGTGGGGCTGCTCGCCGTACCAGGCCATGCAGTCGTTGGCTGAGCTGACCTCCATCCATCCGGCGCCAGCCACCACTGTGCGGCTCAAGCGCAGCGTGTTGGACAGTATCCGCGACCGCAAGGAACTGACGGGGCGTTTGCGCCGTGCAGCGTCCTTGGGTGCGTTTAGCCAAGTTGCCGTGAGCAGCGCATGGCACGGTGCCCGCATGGTCACTCGCAAGGAAACCGAAGTGGCCTATTCGTTGGCCGAGCAACTCTTCGAGCAGGTACCCGCCTTTGCTGCAAAAATGCGTGAAGTGGCTGAGTTTGGCCAGATCACCCAGGGGGCTACTTTTACCCAGTGGGGTCTGCAGCTGGACATGCTGGTTGCCATTCGCGAGAGCCTGGACAAGTTCAATGCCGACATTTTCGACTGGTCCACCGAAGATATGATCGCTGCCACTGCCACGGCTGCCTGGCGGCGCGAACGCGGCATTGATATGCCTGCGCTGCAGCGTGCGCGGTTCCGCCGCAATGCCAAGGATCTGGTGCGACCGGGCGTTCATATTGCCGATCTACACGAGTCGTTGGTGCTGGTGAATGAGCAGAGCGCCTTGTGGGCCGCCGCTGCCACGAGCAAGCGCCACCCCACGGTGCCCTCCGGCTTGGCCGAGCTGAGCCGAACATACACGCTTCTTCGTGAGAAAATGCTGACGCTGGGCACCGTTTTGGAGCGCACGGTTGATGGCGGAGATCTGCTGAACTTCAACGCGGGCGAGCTGGTTGGCCGTTTGGAAGCCCTGGTGGCGTCCAAGGAAACGTTGGAGACGTTGCCCGAGCGCACCTTGCTGCTTGAAGGTATGCGTGAACAGGGACTGGGCGAACTACTTGCCGATCTGGCCCGCCGGGAGGTTCCGCCCGAGCAGACCGGCTCGGAGCTGGAACTTGCATGGTGGCAGTCCGCGCTTGAAGCGATGATTAGCGGGGATGAGTACCTTGCCATGTCCGACGGCGCCAACCTGCGACGCTTGGAGGCCGAGTTCCGCTTGGCTGACCAAACCCATGTTGCCTCCGGGCCGGGACGTATCCGTTGGCGTTTGGCTCAGCAATGGACCGGAATTTTGGCTGGCCGGAACCGTCAGGGCGAAATGCTCCGGAATGTGTTGAAGGATGGCAGGGTTTCCTTGACGGCATTGAGCGCCCAAGCCCCGGACCTGTTGCGCAACCTTGCGCCCGTATTTGTGCTGAGCCCCTTGGTGGTGCCCACGGCCATCCCCGCCGATTTCCGCTTTGACACGGTTGTTATTTTGGATGCCGAATCAACGTCGCTGCAGTCGGCCCTGCCGGCGCTGGCCCGAGCCGATCAAGTGGTCGCCTTCGGGGATGAGCAAACGGCCTGCCCCAAGAGTTTCACTGTTGCTGTCAGTGCGCCGTCGCAGCGTGGTAGCGAGCAACACCCACTGGAAAGCGTCTTTGGCGCGCTGTCACGAGTTCTGCCGCGACACCGCCTGACGGTTTCCTACCGCGCGGTGGATGAAGAGCTGGTGCGCCAGCTCAGCAACGGCTTCTACGATGCCCAGCTGGAACGCCTGCCCGACGGCCGCGCTGTGACAGGCCTCGAACGGTCTCTCACAGTGGACTACCTGCCGGACGGAAAGGGTCTTCCCGGTGCCGGCGACGCCGGTGTTGAATCAGTGGTGGCCGAGGTCAACCGTGTCGTGGATCTGGTGTTTGAACACGCCAGGGTGCGTCCGCGCGAATCGTTGGCAGTCATTACCGCCAGTGAACGCCACGCCGTCCGGGTTGCGCAGGCCATCCGGATCCACATGGCCAACCACCCCTTGCTGGGGGAGTTCTTCGCCTCCGGGCCGGAGTCCTTCCGCGTTGTCACGGTGGATAGGGCCGCCGGGCTGGTCAGGGACAGGGTCATCTTCTCCCTAGGCTATGGCCGCACACCCCATGGCCGCGCTTTGCACGGCTTTGGCCCCTTGTCCGAACCCGACGGTCGCGCCAAGTTTGCCCTGGCCATGACCCGTGCCAGGACTCATATTCACATCCTCACCTGCTTCCGTCCCGAGGACCTTGACGAGCAGCGGTTGAGTTACGGCGCCATTGATTTCTTTGAGCTGCTGGACCGTGAATTGGCCGGGAATTCGTTGCTGGGCACGCCGGCAACCCGAGCTCAGGACAGTGAGCGCATCACAGGAGAGGACCCCCTGGTGGCAGATCTTGCTGACAGGCTCCGTGCCCGTGGCGCCCGTGTTTGGCACCACTACGACGGCGCCCTGGACATGGCTGCAGCCCCGGATCCCATGCAGTTGTTGGGCCGTGCCGAGCATGAGATCCCTGACCCTGTGGCGGTGGAATCCGATGGCACAGCCAAATACCAGAACATGAGTGTGCGTGAGCGGAGTCGCCTGCGGCCCGAGATGCTTGAGCGGTTGGGGTGGCGATACGTTCCGTTGTGGACCATTGAGGTCTTCACGGATCCCTCGAGTTGCGCGGATCAGATTGGCCGTTTCCTGGGCTTGTCCTCCACCACGGGCGACGCCGATCTGGCCTCCCTGATGGGGACGTCGTTGGACACTTCCATGACTGCTGTGATCGATTCGCCCAGATCACGGCGGCGCACCGGACCAGGTGCCGGGGTTGCGGACGAGACCGGGGAGACCCAGGGTCCGGCCTTGGCGCCGGAGCTGGAACAAGACTTAGCAAGCACTGAAGGTGAAAAGGCAGTGAACGAACAAGCAGAGAACATGAGTGCCAACGAGTCAGCGACTGAAACCGTGACTGAATCTGCCCAGGAGCAGGCCGGCAACCCGGGTACTCCGTCAACTGATTCGGCTGTATTGCCGAAAGTCGCCCCGCACGACGCCGAGCACACCTGGGGAGACGCACCCAGCGGCAACGGTCATGACGACTGGTTGCGCGAGAACAAACCCCCGCACTGGGGCTAAGGACTAGAGGATCACCATGGCTACTTCGCCAAAAATTCCAGGCTTGGGCGCGTTCATGGACAAGAATCCCGGCACGCCAAAACCCGAAACACCCGGGTCGGTGACGGCGGCAGCGAGGCTGCTGGCTCTTTGCGCTGTTGTGCAGGTTGTTGCGAGCATTTTTGGCTTGATCTATGCCTCCTCGCCGGAACGGCTTTCAACCATTCAGGAGCAGATCGATGCCATGAGCGGGGAAGTGCCCAGTCTGGAACTGCTGCGTAACATGGGCATCCTGACGGTGATTATGGCCGGGGTGGTGACGGCGGGAGCCTACTTATTCATCAGCTACTTCCTCTTGCGGGGCAGGTCCTGGGCGCGCACCCTAGGGGCTGTGTTGGTGGTTCTGACGTTGATCCAGTTGGTGGGCATTAGTTTCCCCGAGGGGCTGACCACCGTGGCGCAGCTCCTGGTGGGCGGCGTGGCCGTGGGGCTTTGCTACCTGCCCGCGAGCAACAAATACTTTGCTGACGTGAAGGCGGCCAGAAGCTAGCTGTTCCCGGCCCGCCCAGAATCGGGTTGCACGCGCGTTTCCGTGCTGGCTGCAGACGAACCTGCGCTGCCGGGTGTCAGTTCAGAAGTATCAGGAAGACCTTTCCCCGGTTGATGGCCCCAGCCAAGGGGACCGCCTGTTCGGGCGAGGCCGCAACAACGACTATTCCCTCACTCTCCTGGGCGGGAAGCAGCCCACCGCTGCTCGGGGCCAGAGCCGGTGTCCACAGGACGGGGACGCTGTTGGCCAGCACCTCATTGGTGACGGGCCCGTCCAGCCCGTCACTGCGGCTCAACACCACTGTCACCAACTGGCCTTGGCGCAGCAACGTCAAGGTGGTGGGGTCACTCAGCCGGACCGGGACAGCCTGACTGCCAGGTGGCGCGCCCACCAGCAATTCGTTACCCAGCAATGAGGCGTCTGTGAGGACCTCGCCGCGCCGGACTGGTCCTGAAAGCTGCCGCCCCGTCCAAGGATTTGTCGGTAGTGAGTCGTTTTCAGGCAGCAATGAGCCATCGGGCGCCATGGCAGGACTAACGGCGGCTGCACCAAGATCGGCAGGGGTGAGGACATGCCCGGCAGGAAGGTCTCGGCCCGCAACCAGCACTGTGGTGGTGGGAGGGCCGGCAGGGGTTAGCTGTTCAACTGCAACGGCGGCGGCTACGCACAAGAGCAGAGCAGCCACAAGTCGTCGGCGCCGCATCAACAGCCGCAGAAGCTTCCCCCAAACCGAAGGCGGTGACGCCCGCCCCGACCAATGGCGGGAACGCCACGCCGGCCCCGGATAAGCCGGGGGAGTTGAGGGAGCACGTTTTGCTTTCATGCATCCACGCTAAAGGTGCCTGCGTGGGTGCGAAAGAGGCCATCACCTTAGTGTGAACAACCCACGGACGAGCTGCCGCTGTGGAGGAACTAAAGGGTGAAAACGTCCATGCGACAGGCTCAATACTGCTTGAGTTTAGGCGGCGCTGACTGTGGCGGCTGTGGCGGGCGCTGCACTGCTGGCCGGGCTAGGGCTGCTGCTAGCGGTGCTGCCTGCAGCTGCCGGGGTCGACTCTGAGCTGGTGCTTGTCGAGGCAGCCACTGAGCTGGAGGTGGCGCGCGAGTCGGTGCGGTAGAAACCGGAACCCTTGAAGACAACGCCAACAGAGTTGAACTTCTTGCGAAGATTTCCGCGGCATTCCGGGCACACTGTTAAAGAGTCATCGCTAAATGACTGCTGAATATCAAAAGCGTGGCCGCAATCTTTGCAGGCGTAGGCATACGTGGGCACTGAATTTCCTCCTGGATACATGCGTTGGGACCCTGTGATCGCCAGTCGCGTGGCTGGCAGTCCATGGTCCCAAGTGCTGATTCTACCATCGCTTGCTAGAACGCCCCTGGGCGCCTACCCATTCCCGTTAGCGAGGGAGCGGGACACAGCGCTGGTAGCCGGCCGGGGTAAGTGCATAGGTGACGCTGACATCGAGGGAATCGTGGGGGAGCAGCCCCGGTGCCACTAGTTCGTGGGCATAAACCACCGCGGCCAAGGGCAGGGCTGGAATGATGGCCAGGAACCTGTCGTAGTATCCGCCGCCCTGACCCAACCGCACGCCAGCGGTGTCCACAGCGAGCGCAGGCAACAGGATCGCTTGCACCAGACCAAGCGCGGCGAAGGGCAGACGCGGCCCCACCGGCTCCATGACCGGGGCCAGGACGCTTTTCGCCATCTCGATTCCGGGGTGCCAGCGGGCCCAGCTCAACTGAAAGTCCGGCTCGCACACGGGAACATACACCGTGTGCCCGGCCGCCACCCAAGCCGTCAGGAGCGGGCCCGTCGGCGGCTCCAGACCCGTAGAAACGTAGCCGCACACGGTCATCCCGGCGCCGGAGGAGCTCACGGAAGCCAACCATTCAAGCCCCACGCGAGCCAGATCCGCGCCCGCAGCTGGGCCCGGATCGGTGCCCGCCCCGGCGACCCGCGCATCCCGTGCGCCGACGGCGGGAGTGTCGGTTCCGGCGTCGAACGTCAGGGAAGGCAGCGTCCCGGCAGCCGAGGTCGATGCCCTGCGCTGGGCGCGAATCCTGGCCCGCCAGGCAGCTTTGCTCAATGTGCTCATGTCTGTCCGCTCGAGGTTGGGAATAGTAGCGTAAATAACACTATCCAAGTATTCGGGCGGACTTCCGCTAGCCTAGGGGCATGACTTCTGCACAGCGTGTACGTAAAGCGGTAATTCCCGCAGCCGGTTTGGGCACTCGATTCCTGCCGGCAACCAAGGCCATGCCCAAAGAAATGCTGCCTGTTGTTGACAAGCCCGCCATCCAATATGTTGTCCAGGAAGCCGTAAGTGCAGGCCTGACTGACGTTTTGATGATCACAGGGCGCAACAAGCGGGCCCTGGAAGATCACTTTGACAGGGTTCCTGTCACCGAGCAGTTGCTGCAGGAAAAGGGCGACGTCGATCGTCTGGCGGCCGTGCAGCACGCCACCGATCTGGGCGAAATTCACTATGTTCGCCAGGGCGACCCCAAGGGTCTGGGGCACGCAGTGTTGCGCGCCAAGACACATGTGGGCAACGAACCGTTTGCGGTCTTGCTCGGGGATGACTTGATCGATGAGCGCGATGAGCTGCTGACAGCCATGATTGCCGTGCAGGAACGCACCGGCGGTTCGGTGGTGGCCCTGATCGAGGTTCCCGAGGACAAGATTTCCTCCTACGGTTGCGCCGACATGACAGTCGTTGACGGTGAAGACTATGTTCGCGTCAACCATTTGGTGGAGAAGCCGGCCATTGCGGACGCCCCATCCAACCTGGCGGTCATTGGCCGTTACGTGCTCCACCCGGCGGTGTTCGAGGTTCTCGAAAACACTCCTCCGGGCCGTGGCGATGAGATTCAGCTCACCGATGCGCTGCAGACCCTGGCAACCATGGACGGCGAAGGCGGCGGCGTGTACGGCGTCGTGTTCCGTGGCCGCCGCTACGACACGGGCGACAAGTTGAGCTACCTCAAGGCAGTGGTTACCTTGGCGTGCGAAAGCGACGATCTGGGCCCGGACCTGCGTGAATGGCTGGGCGAATTCACAGCCGACCTCAAGGTCTAACTTCGTGTGGGGGCAGGCCGTCTGGCCGGTGACCTTGGAATGTGGCGATCTGGTCCTGCGCCCCATAAAGTTTCGTGACAGGGCTGAGTGGGGCGCCGTGCGCGCCCGCAACGCTGCCTGGTTGCAGCCGTGGGAGGCCAGTAATCCTGCCAGTCAGGGCCAACTGCCCACGTTTGGTGGCATGGTGCGTGTTTTGAATCGGCAGGCCCGTGAGGCGGCGGCTCTGCCCTTCATCATCACCGAGCGCGTCCCGGGCAAGCCCAAACCCGTCATTGTGGGGCAGCTGACCGTCTCCTCGATCATGTGGGGTTCGGCCATGTCCGCCAGCTTGGGATACTGGGTGGATCAGGAGCGCGCCGGTCGAGGAATCGTCCCCACAGCCGTTGCCATGGCCACCGACCATTGTTTCCGGCAGCTGGGCCTGCACCGGATGGAGATCAATATCCGCCCGGAGAACGTGGCAAGTTTGCGGGTGGTGGAGAAATTAAGTTTCCGGGACGAGGGTCTGCGCCAGCGTTACCTGCATATCAACGGCGAGTGGGCTGATCACAGGAGTTTCGCCCTCACCTCCGAAGAGGTCCCCGAGGGGATCCTGACCAAGTGGTTGGCCGGCCGCTAGGAAGCAGAAGGTGGGTTGACCGGCGTCGGACGCAAGAAAAGCCAGATTTATTCCCTAAGCTGGCGACACACCGCCAGTAATGCCGGTGGCGACATGTTTCCCCTCTAGGGTTGAAATACGGTCGGCCACACGTTGTCAGGCCAACCAATCCAGCAGTTGCAGGAGACGTCAATGGAAAGCACTACTTCCGACGCCCACACCCCCGTGGAGCCGGGACCTTCAACGGCCGTGCCCTCGGCAACTGAAGGGCCTTTGAAGATCCGCTGGGGCAGAACGCTTGTTGCCTGTGCGGGCCTGATGGCTTTGCTGGTGGCAGGTATTTCCGGTGCGCTGAGCATGCTGTCCTTGACTACCTCGGGGCTGACCTGGGCCTCACTTACTGTGTTTGGTGTGGTGGTGGCGGGTCTTCGCACGCTGGCTGTGCGCGACCAGAATGATCGCCGCGCCGCCAGACTTGCTGCGGGTACTGCGCCGAACCCGGCTTCCGCTCAGGGGTCCGCTACCGCGCCGAAACCGCGCGAGACTGCACTCTTTGACGGTGCCCAAGGTGCTCCGCCTGTGCCAGTGCAGAAACCGCTCACCGCTGAAGAATTGCGCACCGCCGCCTTGCGCGTGGCTGCCAAGGGTACCGCCGACGCCAAGCTGGCACACACCCAAACGCTCGCTGAGGGCGAGTTGGATGCTGAGACGTGGGAGCCTGTTGAGGTTCCGGTGCCTGGCTATGTTACCGCCGCCCGTGCAGCGTCGCAGGCCGAACCGTTGGCTATTCCCGCCGCACCCAAATCCGCTGGCACCTCCATCAAGGCTGATCAAGCCGGCGTGGGCGTTGCTGGTGACCACGAAGGTGTTGTGGCCGTTGCGGAGGTTCCCGGCCAGGGTGCCCCGGTTGTTGCTCCCGCTACTGTTGCTCCCTCGGAGCGCGGAAGCTACGCGCTCAACTACTTGGATGACGTCCTCCAACGCCGCCGGGCCTAGACTTCTTTCGTTAGCGAGATCGAACGTACAGAAGATGCCGATGTTTTTTTGAAACATCGGCATCTTCTGTACGTTCGGGAGCTTTTTCGCTGGTGCGGCGGTAAACTTCTGTCCATGGTTGTGATTGCTGTTGCGGGCGGGACAGGACTTGCGGGGCGGGCCGTTGTGCAGGTGGCCATTGCTGACGGGCACAAGGTGCGCTCATTGAGCCGCCGACCGCCTGCTGCCGAGGCGCGGGTGGTCGGGGCGGAGTACGTCCATGCCGACTTCCGTACGGGGGAGGGAGTGGCGCTTGGCCTGGTTGGTGTTGACACGTTGATTGAGACGATGGATGCGCGCTCAGCTGCTGGCTTGCGGGCGTTGCCCGTCACCTCGGTGGCGGTTCTGGCGGCTGCCGCCCGTGCCGGCGTTGGCCGGTGTGTTTTGCTGACGATTGTTCGGGCGGGCGAGTGCTCCATGAGCTACTACGAGGCGCAGGCGGCGCGAGCCCTGAGCTACGAGCGTTCGGGCATGGCCACGAGCGTTGTGTATGCCACCCAGTTTCACGATCTGGTGGCTGGCATATTCTCGGCAGGCGCCAAGGTGGGCTTCATCCCCGCCTTCCGTGGCGTCTCCTTCCAGCCAATTTCGACGGCGGACGTGGCGCGCCTGCTTGTTGACGAGGCGCTGCTTGGCGGCACTGAACAGAGGTCGGTTCTAGCCGGTGGGCCTGCCGTGCTGACCATGAAGGCGCTGGCGCAGGAATGGAAGACCGTCACGCACAGCAAGGCCAGAGTGACTTCAGTGCCGCTGCCGGGCTCCCTTGGCACGTTTCTGCGGCTCGGCAGGAACTTGGTTCCTGACCATGCGGTGGGGCGGGTCAGTTTTGGGCAGTGGCTAAAGTCTAAGAGCTGATGGCCAGCCAGCGGCTCCTTGGACTCCTGTGGGCTGCAGGACTAGTCTTTAGGAACGGCAGTGGGCTGCCAGCCGCGGGGCTATGGCGCAGTTGGTAGCGCGCTTCGTTCGCAACGAAGAGGTCAGGAGTTCGAATCTCCTTAGCTCCACTCGAATACCCCTCTGACTAGGGCAAACGCTCGGTCGGAGGGGTTTTCTTTGTCCATTTTGGGTCCAACGACACGGAAACGACACACTTTGAGGTCAGCAGAGGGACTAGTGTTCCGAGACTGAAGGGCTCGCTTCATCGTTGAGCCAGTCCAAGGCGGCCGTCAGTTTCTCGGCGTCGGGCCGCCCGCGGGTCATGCCTGCGTGAACCAGCCGATGGCCCAGAACATGACGAGACCTATGAAGGCGAAGGCCGGGATCAGACAGCCGATCATCAACTTGGAGGGCGCGTCGACCTGGAACGACTGATTTGGGTTGGCCGGGTTGAAGGCCACCTCCAAGATCTCTCCAGGCTCAGGCCTGTTCGCGTAGGAAACCTCGGATTCACCGACGTACAGGGCGCCCAGCGGGTCGATGAACTGGTACTGCGGCCAGAAGCGGACGCTGCGGTCGGTGTTGGCCCCGCCGTTAGTCCAGCCCTGGCGGCTGCCGGTCACGGTGGCCTGGACCTTCGGCCAGCTGGCGATGAGCCGCTCTTGGTGCTTGGCTTTCCTTATCGTCTGTGTCAGAGCCACTATGGCGCCGACGACAAACAGCGCCCAGATGATGTACAGCACAATCTTCAAAGAGTCCCCCAGGTTAAGTCACTCAACAGTATGTCAGTTGGTCAGGGCACTCCTGACCGCGAGCGGTTCCAGGAGCCGGCCAGCGACAGGCGATGCCCGGCCCCGCCGGATCGGCGCCGACGGGTGCGAACCCCCGGTATCAGGGGGACGGGGACGTGAATCTTGCGCGCTACCTAGCGGGCGGGGCCGCTTTTGGTCCGTTCCGTGCCCACTGCTGCCCCTGTGTCGGTCTTCTTCGCCTTAGCGACGCCCTTGCCCATGCTGACGGCCTCGCGGGGGTGGGTGCCCTTGCTGCGTTCCGGCCCTCCACGAGCAATGGAACAGTATCCGGCGTTAGCGGTTCGGGGTCTGACAATGATCGGTACGGAAATTCACGGTAAGGGTTCAGGCCGGACTGGGACAACCTTGCTCTGAACGTAACCCGACCCGTAAGGCGAACCCTCAGCGGGACAGCTCATCCTAATCGGTCAAGTCCCGTGGAGTGGTGTAATCGTTTTGTGATGCTTCGAGGTTGTTGAGGGTTAGAAGTTGTAATTCTCCGACGGGTTTGCGGGTTCGGGTTCCTCCGTTGGGTTG